>CBDUTO010000013.1:0-51588 GCA_965370315.1 uncultured Melioribacteraceae bacterium | reverse complement strand
AGACTTTCAAAATATTCTTAAATCTCTTAGGAGGAAGTTAGACCTCGATTTAGATTTGGATATGGTAAAAGCGTCAGCACAAATGGCTGTGATGGAATCAGTTCGCAATGGTGTTACTTACATTTTTGATCATCATGCTTCGCCAAATAATACTAAAGGAAGTTTATCTACAATTTCTGATGTGATTGAAGAGACTGGACTTCGTGGAGTTTTATGTTTTGAAACTTCTGACAGGAATGGAGATGAATTGTCAAAAGAATCGATTAATGAGAATCAATACTTCTTTTTAAATAACACGAATCAAAATATCAAATCCATGTTTGGTTTGCATGCTTCGTTCACTGTTGAAGACAAAACTCTCGAGAAAGTATCTGAGTTTTTCAATGCAAATGATGTTGGTGTCCATGTTCATCTTGCTGAAGATAAATCAGACAATGAAACAAGTAAAGAGAAGTTTGGCAAAAACCCAATTGAACGATTTAACGATTTTAGTTTACTCAATAACAAATCAATAGTTGCACACGGAATACACCTAACAGAAAATGATTACAAAATCCTTGAATCCTCTGGTGCTGCATTAGCCTACAATCTGGATTCAAATTTGAATAACTCAGTGGGTTTGCCAAATTTCAAAATGATTCCACATTCCACCACAGTTTTAGTCGGAACCGATGGAATGCACGCCAACATTGCTCGTTCATTCAAACAACTATTTTTACAGCTTCGTCACTCTGGTTTTTCATTTGATGATGCTTTTGGTTTTATGATTAACTCATATTTTAATCAGCATAAATTTGCAAAACAATTCTTTCCAGATTTTCCATCACTAAACATTGGAGATAGAGCTGATTTAATTATCTGGGATTACATCCCACCAACTCCATTTAATAATGAAAACTTCTGGGGACATTATTTATACGGTGTTATAGAGCGACCAGTGAAAACTGTACTCCAAAATGGTAATGTTTTAATGAAAGACTTTAATCTTGTCAATATTAATGAATCAGAAATTGCCACAAAAATATTTGAACAAGGAAATAGATTATTTAACAAATTTAAGAATTAGCACAACATTAACCTTCGAGGTTATAGCAACAAATGTTATTGTTTACTATTTAGCCTTGTGACAATAACGTAAATTATATTTTTGAAAACCTCGAAGGTTTCTGTAAAGATTATTTTAATACCCTAAAAAGGGATGTCATTGCGAGCATCTTTTTGCGAAGCAATCTACATAAGATTGCCACGTCGTCCAAGAAACAACGGACTCCTCGCAATGACAGTATTCAATTTGGTAATATACAACCTCAAAGGTTTTCAAAAATACTTTTGAGTTAAACAGAAGGAAACAATATGACAATAGCAGAACAAATTAATGCAAAAGCAAAAGAGTATCGCGATTATACAGCCGGTAACTTATCCCGCATAATCAAAATAAAATCTTTAAGTGGTGGCGAAAAGGATGTAGCATACGCAATAAAAGAGATGATGGAAGAAGCTGGATTTGATGAAGCCAGAATTGATGGACTCGGGAATGTGATTGGTAGAATTGGAAATGGCAAAAAGGTAATTGCTATTGATGGACATATAGACACAGTTGATTTAGGGAATTTAGAGAATTGGGATTTTGATCCACTCGGTGGAGAAATAAAAGATGGCTTTGTTCACGGTCGAGGAACAGTAGATCAAGAAGGCGGTCCAATTGCTGCGGTTACTGCTGGACGTATTCTGAAAGAGATTGGAATTCCAGAAGATGTAACTCTACTTGTTACAGGAACTGTAATGGAAGAGGATTGCGACGGACTGTGCTGGAAATATATTGTTGAAGAAGAAAAGATTAAACCAGATTGTGTTGTTATCACTGAGCCAACCAATATGAATATCTATCGCGGGCATCGTGGAAGAATGGAAATGGCAGTTTCATTTTTTGGTGTTTCATCTCACGGTTCCGCCCCAGAGCGTGGAAAGAATGCAATTTATATGGCTTCAAGAGCAGCTTTAGAAATTGAAAAATTAAATGAGAATCTTGCTGATGACGATTTTCTTGGAAAAGGTTCAATTACAATTTCTGAGTTCAAATCTAAATCTCCATCACTTTGTGCAGTATCCGACTTTGCACGATTGCACTTAGATAGACGTTTAACATGGGGTGAAGACCGAAAATTAGCTCTTGGTCAAATTAAAGAAATAGTAAAAGATATGAACGCAAAAGTTGAGTTATTAGAATACAACGAAACAGCTTATACTGGTTTACAATATGGAATGGAGAAATACTATCCAACTTGGAAATTAGAGGAAGATCATCCCCTTGTACAGACTGGTGTTGAAACATTCAAAGATATATTTAACAAAGAACCAAAAGTTGACAAATGGACATTTTCCACAAATGGTGTGACAATTCGTGGTTACTACGATATTCCAACAATTGGATTTGGACCAGGAGATGAAGTTCTTGCTCATGCACCAAACGAGAAAGTACCAATAGATGATTTAGAAGGCTCATCAGCGTTCTATGCAATGTTTGTAATGAAGTACTAGAACACTGATGGCACAGAAAAAAAGGATAATCACAGATGGAATATTTGTTAAAAGATAAAACTGAAAAAAATATTTTTTATTAACCCACGACTTTTAGTCGTGGGCAAGCTAACATAAGACAGAAATTCCCTCACGGACTTAAGTCCGTGAGGTGAACTCTCTCAATTTTTCATTAACCAATGACTAAAGTCATTGGTTAATGAAAACATTTTTACTAAAAGAATTACAACTTTATAAAAAGGAGAAGTTATGAATTTAAAAGGAAAACACTTTTTGTCTTGCGATGACTGGACAAAAGAAGAATTGGATGTTGTATTCCAAAGATCAATGGAGTTAAAAAAACAATTCCACAATGAAGAACAACATTTACATTTACCATGGAAAACTCTTTTCATGATTTTCTTTGAGCAATCAACTCGCACAAGAAACTCAATGGAAGCCGGCATGACTCAGCTTGGTGGGCATGCTCACGATTTAACAGCAGACAAAATGCAAATATCCCACGGCGAAGTTGCAAAAGATACAGCAATTATTTTATCACGTATGGGACATGGAATTGCAGTTAGAAACTGTTTCTATGGAATTGGCAAACAATATCTAGACGAAATGGCTTCTTCTTCACACAAACCAATAATGTCTTTGCAAGATGATGTTTATCATCCATTCCAAGGTTTGGCAGATTTGCAAACAATCTTTGAGCATTTCGATCCTAATCCAAAAGGATTAAAAGTTACTGTCTCTTGGGCATACGCTGATACTCACTCAAAACCTTTATCGGTACCGCAAACTCAGGCTCTTCTATTCCCTCGTTATGGAATTGATTTAACAATTGCACATCCAAAAGAATTTCCGTTAAGTGATTACATTGTTGAAAAAGCTAAAGCAAATGCTGCTGCAAGTGGTAGCACAATTAGATTTACTAATGACATGGATGCAGCTTTCGAAAATGCCGATGTTGTTATACCTAAGAACTGGGGCGGATTTGGTGCATATGGTGTTCAAGAATTTTTGGATAACGAAGAAGCTTGTAAAGCTGAAATGTCTGAAAATCTTGCGAAACATAAAGACTGGATTTGCGATGATCGCAGAATTAAATTAGCAAGCAAAGATGTAAAACTAATGCACGCACTCCCTGCAGATAGAAACAACGAAGTTACTGATGCGATTCTTGATGATCCAAAGATCTCAATAGTTTTTGATGAAGCTGAAAATAGATTGCATACTGCAAAATCTATTATGTCTTTAACTATGTAGGTTAAAAGACTTGAGACTGTCTTGAAAGTAAATAAAATGTCATTCTGAGGAGCAAAGCGACGTGAGAATCTCCTGTGTATACTTCACGTTGGAGATTTCTCTCTCCGTTCGAAATGACAATAACTACTTTTGTGACAGTCTCATAAAACTATCACAATTTACATTGAGCAAAATGAATTGCTGCTAGTACTTCTTCAACATTTTCTGCTGGAATATGCACCTTCCAATCTGGCTCAGGCTTATCTTTATTCAAGAAAACCCCAACACTAATAACACTCTCAGTATCAGCACCATAAGGTTCATCCACAACACTTATAGATATTTTTCCCTCTGCAGCTGATGCTAACTCGATATCATCAATATGTCTTACTCGTCCACCCATTGTTTCTCCTTTATTTTATATCATAAATAATTATGCTAGTAGAAAATATAATTATAGCTACATACTGCAAATTTTAAATATTAAAGTACAACAAGCAAGTCAAATTTTATTTTCATTTAGCCTACGAGGGAAAGCCCCTTTCCTGAAAAAACAACTCTCAATTTATATTTAGAATTTATTTTACTTCAAATGACAAATATTTTGGAAAACATACTAAATGTGTTGGTATTAATAGAGTCTTTTTCTGTTTAAATACTAAATGCTTTAAAAATAATATTAACTCTTTTGCTATATATCTAAACTATTCCTCATAAGTTGCTGGTATTTTTAATTCTAATGCTAATTAGTTTGGTTCAGATACTAAATAATTTAGTATAGAGATAAAACAATTATCTTTTTATCCTAACTATCCTTAGTTAAATCTTTTTTGGGCTTCCCTTTTTGAGGAAAACGCGCTTTCAAATCATCATAAATTGGCTTTGCATCTGGAACATCAGCGTTTTTTGCAAACTTAACTCCGTTATAATAAGCCAAACTGGAAGTATAAGCCTCGTCGCCACTTAGTTTTATAGTATCATCAAGTAAGGAAGTAAGTATTTTTAAGGGACGGAAGAGCAAAGTTAAATCAGTAACCGCCTTAAAGTCCGTTTTTAATTCATCTACGTTTAGATAATTAGGTGAAAAAAGTGGATTAGTCCCTGTATAGTTGATAACTTTTTCAACAAAGGTTTGCGATTTGTCGCTCATTTTAAGAATTGTCTTTCGCTCTTTTGGGGTTAAAGCAATTAGATACGGTTCTAATTCTTTTCTTAATACAGCAACTGCTACCTCACATTTAGCAAATACTTCGGGTGTAATTTTAATTGAAACTTGATTTTTTTCTGGCATTTCTCCCTCCAATTATTGGTTTACTAAACATCTTAAATATCAATTATTAGATATACTATTGAAAATAGTGAATTTAGAAATGATTGCAAAAGGAAAAGGACTTTGTCTAATACCCCTTCAAATCAATTTCTTCACTATCAATTTTAGTTACCCACTTACCCATTTTCTTTTGAATTATTTTAAAATGGTGCTGATCCTCTTCGGTAATAAAAGAGATTGCATCACCAGGGTTCTCAGCGCGTCCAGTTCTTCCAATACGATGCACAAAATCCTTAGGTGAACGTGGTAATTCGTAATTTATCACACAAGGTAAAAATTCTATATCAATACCACGAGAGAGCAAATCAGTTGTTACTAGCACTTTAAGTTTGCCAGATTTGAATCTACCCAAAGCATCCGTTCTTGCACCCTGACTTTTTTTACTGTGAATTGCAGTTGCTTCAATTCCATTTTTACGAAGCTTATCAGCAACATTATCAGCTTTATAAACTGATGATGTGAAAACAAGCACTTGCTTAAATCCTTTACTCTTTATTAAACATCTTAATAATGGACCCTTTTTCTCTTCTGGAACAGAATAAGCAGTCTGATTGATTAAATCTATGCTATCACTTTTGGCTTCAATTTTTATTACTGTTGGATTGTGCAATAACAGTTCATTGATACTTTTAACATCTTCGCTTAATGTTGCTGAGAACAAAAGATTTTGTCGTTTGTTAGGTAGAAACTCAAAGATACGGTTCATCTCTTCTTTAAATCCAAGATTAAGCATTTTATCCGCTTCATCTAGCACTAACGTATCCACCTCAGATAAGCCCACTGCGTTCGATTCCACTAACTCCAATAATCTTCCAGGCGTAGCAACTAAAACATTTACACCTAACATAGCTTTCATTTGTGGATTTATTGAAACACCCCCATAAACTGCTAAAGATTTTACATGTTCTGGAAGTACCACACCAAAGAACCTAAAGACTTCTCTAACTTGAACTGCCAATTCGCGTGTGGGAACCAATACCAAAACATTTGCGTTCCTATTTTTGGTTTCAATATTTCCTAACAAGTTTGTTAGAATAGGTAAAACATAGCTAGCAGTTTTTCCAGAACCTGTTGGTGCAATTCCTAAAACATCTTTTTTCTTTAAGATTGCAGGAATAGCTTCTTTTTGAATTGGATAAGGCTGGTTGTAATTTTGATTTGCTAACTCATTTAATAATGATGGTGCTAATCCAAATGAAGTAAAGGACATAATTTTATTCTTATAATAATTGGAAGTTAGTTTCTGAAAGCAAATATACATAATGAATCCAAATAAACCTTGCTTAAGGAGCCTTTATAAAATCAATAATTCAATTCTAATAATAATTAGTAGATCCAACAATATAAAATTTCATAAAAATGAAAATATTTATTATTTTTGAATGTTATGAAAACATTATAAACATATCTTAATCTTCATTTCTGAAGATGTCTTAGAAAGTAGCCAACAAATTCATTTTAAAATGGAATTTGTTTTTGTATTCCAGACCCTACTTTTTAATAAAATTCAAAACATATAGTAGAAAACAGCATGCCTAATTAAAAGTTGATTAGTGGCATAGCTTTAAAATTTAAAAGGAAAACACAATGAAAATTATAGATGTTATTAATAGCTCATTAAAACCCGAGCTTTATGAAAAAGGAAATTCTGATATGTGGATAGATAAACATATATCTCAGCAAGTACTAAATATTCATTTAAATGAAAATGTAGATTTAGGAAGTAGAAAAATGACAAGTATTAGAAGTACAGTAAATTGGATTTTAGAAAATTCTGATAAGAAGAATCTTAATATTCTTGATTTAGGCTGTGGACCCGGACTCTATGCAGAATTATTTACTAAAAAAGGACATAAAGTTACTGGCGTTGATTTTTCAAAGAGTTCAATTGAATATGCTAAAAAATCGGCTAAAAAGAGAGACCTAGATATTGAATATATAAATGAGGATTATCTGGAACTTGATCTTGAAGAAAATAGATTTGATTTGGTAGTTCTTATTTACACAGATTTTGGAGTTCTCATCCCATCTGAAAGAGACAAATTACTCATTCTAATTAGCAAAGTACTTAAACCAAATGGTGTTTTTATTTTTGATGTATTAAACAATAAAAACATTGAAAAAAAAATTGCACCAAAAAACTGGGAAGTTGTTGAAGAAGGGTTTTGGAAAGATAGACCATATCTTGCTCTTTCAGAATCATTCCTTTATAATGAACAAAAAGTAATTCTATATCAACATACAATATTAACTGAGAAAGAAGAAATAGATGTATTCAGATTTTGGACACATTTTTTCACCCACACAGATATAACAAATGAATTACTTAAACACTCATTTGGCGATTTGAATTTTCGAGAGGATGTTCTTCCAAAAGAAGGTTTGTGGAATGGCGACAATGTAACTTTTTGCACAGCAATTAATTTAAAATAGCTTAATTAACTGGGCAATTATGAGATACAGCATGATTGCCCATTAACTAAAATATTCAATTTATTCTATTGATACAGCAGAAAGAAGAGTTTTATTGTTTCGCAGAACTACCTATCCCAACTCAAACGTAGTAATTCCAAAGATTTTATTGATGTCAACTTTTGGAGCTTTGCCATAATACATTCTTGCACATTCAAAGACATAAGTTGTATTATATTTTTTTGCTAAATTTATTGCACCGCTATTTACCATTGGTATATCAAGGTATAAAGGTTCACCAACAACAGAGTTTAAGCAAGCTTTGTATAGCTCTTCGGCAATGACTTCATCATCAGCAAACAATGGACAAATTTTATATCCAGTATTCGCCCTCCTCACAAATGCAAAGCCTTTTAGTTTTCCATCTTCGACATATTTGAATGTTTTGCCATCTTCCAATTTCAACCACGGCAATAAGAATTGTGGTCTTGAGAAACCGAAACACTTTTCGTCATAAGTTAATATCGATTCAACATCTTCATCCAATATAGGAGAAATGTTTTTGTGTATCTCAAAGATTTCCCCAATTTTTTCATGACGCTCGTCTCTGAACGCAATTTTAAATCCACCCTTTTCATAGAATGGTTGCATATCAACAACTCCATCCATTCCAATTGATGCTCCCTCATTTAATCTTGCAATTAAAGTATCTCTTCTTTGATACCATAGTTTGCAACCCATTCCGTTTGATCTATACTCAGGCTTAACAATGAAAAAACCCATAAACCCAAACTCACAATTGTATGAAACAATTGAGCCACCAGCAATTAAATTCCCATTATAAAAATATCCATAAAAACCACTGGGATCAGTAGCCCAATATACATCAGCATCTTGCGGACCTGGATTCCATCCTTCCTCTTCTGCCCATTTTACTAATGTTTTAAGTCCATCATAATCTAATTTTTGAAATTTTAATTCTTCAATATCAATCATGTTTTCGCATTTCTGTTTCTTGACGCTTTAGGTTTACCAAATCTCTTTTTCGAGTTCTTATTCCCTTTAGGTTTTGGTTTGGAATTACCTGGTTTCCGTTTCTGACTGTGCGGCTGTTGTTTTGGCGGCTTAACCGGATTATGGTCAACCAGTGGAAATGGATGATCTTCAACAACTGATATTTTTTTTGAAATTAATTTTTCAATATCTTTCAAGTATTCTTTCTCAACAGCATCACAAAGGGATAGGGCAGTTCCTTTTTCGCCTGCTCTACCAGTTCTTCCAATACGATGAACATACGTTTCTGCAATGTTAGGTATTTCATAATTTATAACATATTCTAGCTCTTCAATATCAATACCTCGTGCTGCAATATCAGTTGCTACTAACACACGGGTAGTTTGTTCCTTAAAATTTTTCAATGCACGTTGTCTGGAATTTTGAGATTTATCTCCATGTATAGCTTCAGCTTTTATTTTTTTCTTCTGCAACATTCTAGCAACTTTATCAGCACCATACTTAGTTCTTGTAAAAACTAAAGCTGTTTTAATTTCGGAATTCTTTAATAATTCCACAAGCATTGCGTTCTTGTTTCCTTTATCAACAAAGTAAACAGACTGCTTAATTATATCCACAGTAGATGATTGTGGCGTTACAGTAACTTGAGATGGCTTAGTTAAAATTGTATTAGATAGCTTTACAATCTCGCCTGGCATAGTTGCCGAAAAGAAAAGAGATTGTCTTTTTTTAGGAAGTTCTTTCAACATCTTTTTTACATCATGGATAAAACCCATATCCAACATACGGTCTGCTTCATCCAACACAAATATTTCAACAAAGTTTAAAGTTATGTGTCCCTGATTTATTAAGTCCAAAAGTCTTCCAGGTGTTGCAACCAAAATGTCAATGCCGCCACGCAATGCTGCTGTTTGTTTATTTTGATTTACTCCACCAAAAATTACCGTTGTTTTCAATCCCGTATGTCTTCCATAAGCTTTGAAGCTTTCATCTATCTGAATAGCTAATTCTCTTGTTGGAGTAACTATCAAACTACGTATTTTTCTTTTTTTTCCGTATGCTTGTTCTGCGCTTAATAATTGTAATATTGGAATTGCAAATGCAGCGGTTTTCCCAGTTCCTGTTTGTGCACATCCAAGTAAATCTGTACCTCGTAAAACAATTGGAATTGATTTAGCTTGAATGGGTGTTGGAGTTGTATATCCTTCTTGTTGAATTGCATTCAATATTGGTTCAATTATATTTAATGATTTAAATGGTTTGCTGTTTTCATGTTTTAAATTTTTAGATTCTATTTTTTTATTCAAGTTTGTAACCTTTTATGCTATGTGAGTTGTTGAAAATATTTTAACCTACTTTCAACAACAACTGTTTAAATTAAGTTTCTATTAGTTTTGAAACAAAATAGTTTATTATATGAGGATTGCAAGACTTTTTTGAATTATGAAGCAGATAATAAAATTTGTTATGTGAAATATTTAAATTGGAAAGAGAATATTAAACGTGGTTCCTTTATTTTTCTTACTAGAAACTTTTATTTCTATATTGTTCATTTTACAGTATTTAAGCACTAGTGCAAGCCCTAGTCCATTTCCATCAAACCTTCTTGTATAACCTTGCTCTTCTTGAGAAAAAGGTATAAACAATTTTGGTAAATACTCTTCTGAAATACCTATTCCTGTATCCGAGACTTCTACTTCAAAGGCTCCTTTATTATTTTTATCAACTATTACTGTAACCGAACCTCTATTTGTATATTTTATTGCATTGTTTATTAAATTACTGAATATTTGCATCACAGAGTAATGATCAGCTTCTATAATTGTATTATCAGTATTATTTACTATAATAAGTTCTAATCCTTTATTTTTAGCGGAATTATTAAACTCTTCACGCAATTTTTCAAGCACATCATCAATAAGCTTAAATTTTGTTTTAGTAAATTCATAAGTACCTGCCTGCATTTCAGACATATTAAGAATTAAATCAATAGTTCGCACCGTTCTATCTCCAGCGCTTTCAATTATTTTAAAACTATATGCAGTCTCTTCATCCATTGAATCTTCTAAATCACTTTTAATTAAGCTTGTAAAATTCAAGATATTGTTAATAGGAGTTCTAATTTCATGAGATATTTGAGCCAAAAATTCAGATTTTAACTTTGTAGCTTTTTCTGCTTTTGCTTTTGCATCTAATAATTCTGCTTCAATTTCTCGTCGTTTTATTATGTGCTGATAAAGAGCCAGAACAATCAAAATCAAAAATGACAGAATAAATCCTACTCCAACTATTACGTATTTATTAATGCTGTAATTAGATTTTGGTTCATTAATTATTATACTACCAGAGGGCAATAGTAAAGTAGAGATACCATTTTTTGCAAGCATTTTATAATCAAACATCCATCGGTTGCCAACACTTTTTAAAACAGAAATGTCTTTAACCTTTTTCCCAGATAATATTTGAAGTCCTAATTTTGCAGCATTAGAGCCTTGATCGAATGGATTAGTTAGTTTTCCACCCAAAATGCCCTTTCCAAGAAAAAATTCCCAAACAGCAAAAATTGGAAATGACGTAGTATTTGAGAGTTGCTTTAGGCGATAATTATAATCTTCATATTTACCATCTTCATCAAAAAAATATCCAAGTTGTAAACAAATACTTTGCTTTGGCAAAGACTCTACTGCAAGAAATAATTTTTGTTCGGAAAGATTTGTAAATGTATGAAACTTCAAATCTGGGTTTTGCTTTTTTAGTTTATGGAAAGATTCATTATATATATATTGACTTGTAACAGTAGTATCTGTTATTATTGCTACGTCTGTAATATTTGGGAATAATGAACGTGCAATTGATAAGGAGGAATCGACCTCGTTAACCTCGGCAACTCCAGTAATATTATTTCCAATTTTCTCTTTATATGAGGTATAGTAATTTAATCCGCAGAATACAATGGGAATATTTTTAAAGAGTTTTTCTTGATACTCAAGCACAAAATCAAAAGCAAAATTGTCGGATACAATGATAACAGAAATACTATCTTTATTATATTTTTCTTTAAAAAGATTAGCATAATGATAGTAAAGTGGTTTAGATTGATGTCTCTTAGAATCAAGATATTCTACAAATACATTTTTTATATTAGTTTGATTAGATAATATTGATTGGATTCCATTACCTATTTTGTTGGTCCATTCAAATTTCTGATGATAGGAATGGATAACTAACACATTGTGAGTTTGTTTAGCTTCGAGAAAAAACAGCTTTCCTGAAAAAAGTAATACGATAAAAGAATATAGAAGAAATTTCAAAGCATTCTCAACAAAGTTCAAAAATTTAGGTTGCTTTATCTATTTAATCTTAAAATCTATTCTATGAAATAGAAAATTAAACTACTTACAATTTCTACATACGAACAAGAATAGATTAAGATTACTAACACATCAATTCACTAAGTTGACAACTTAGATATCGTAAATCTCATATGCAAATTGTTTTTCTATATAATATTTTAGGATGCAATAAATGTTCATCACTATATCTTGAATGAATCTTATGTTTTTTTTGATTTTACATATTAATTAAAAACGGCTGAGTTCTAATTATGACAGCAAAACATTCAACAACTAATTCATTGATGATATTTGAAAATCCCGCAATCTCCTAAACATAAGTTTTAGTTCATTATAAAACATAGCATTATAAAATAAAGATTGCGGGATTTTTTATTATAATGCTGTCTATATTAGAGCTCAGCCATAAAAAACTAATTTGGTATAAGTATATTATACTTATTAGTTCAAATGAAACAGCGTTATTCTTCACATTTTACTATCTTTACCTATTGATATAACTTTGTAATAAATCCATTATTTTGTTTTAAATTGAGAATGCTTCATATAAGTTTAGCGTGAGAAAATGACCAATTATATTTATAAATGCACAAGTTGTAAATCAGAATTTAACTCCAACGATATTGAAAATAATTTCCAATATCTATGTCCAAAATGTGGTACAGCAAAAGCGAATCAACCACTTACAGGTGTTTTACAAATTGAATATGATTATAACTCTATCAAGGAAACTCTCTCTCGAGAAATTTTTCTGGAATTGGAGTCAGGCAAATTTTGGCTATACCCAGAACTTTGGCCTCTAGATTTTTCTAAATTAGACAATTCAGTTTTGAATCGGCTAGCACTTCCCTCAAGCACACTAATCGATTATCAATTAGGTGACAATAATTTTTCAATTTTGGATGAAACAAGAAATCCTACCCTTTCGTACAAAGATAGAGCCTCATCGCTTGTTGCATTAAAAGCCCTAGAGATGGGTATTACCGAAATAGCGGCTGCCTCAACTGGAAATGCTGGTTCTTCACTCGCTGGCATTTGTGCAAGACTTGGACTGACTTCGCATATTTACGTTCCTAAAAATATTCCAGATGCAAAGCGAATACAAATTGAGGCATACGGTGCAAACCTTGTTGTAGTTGATGGAGACTACGATTTAGCGTTTGACAAATGCCTCGAAGACTCTGCAACTAATAATTGGTATAATAGAAATACTGCATATAATCCGCTCACTATTGAGGGGAAAAAATCGGCGGCTTATGATATTTTTATTCAATCAAATGGAAATATTCCAGATATTATATTTGTCCCGGTAGGTGATGGAGTAATTATTTCTGGAATTCATAAAGGCTTTACAGAAATACTCAAACTTGGTTGGATTGACAAACGGCCACAACTCATTGGAGTACAGTCAGAAAAGAGTGATGCAATTGTTAGATATATAAAGAGTGGTGTTTTTGAGTATCAACCAGCTAGTACAATAGCAGATAGTATTTCCGCTGGTGCTCCACGTAATTTGTGTTTAGCCGTGAAAGCAATAAAAGAGAGTGGTGGTAAAGCCATTGCTATTTCTGATGAAGATATTTTATCAAGTCAAAAGGAGTTTATAAAAACAACTGGTGTTTTGTGTGAACCTTCTAGTGCAACGACTTATGCTGGATATAAGAAATTGCAAAATGAATTAAAGAATAAATCGGTGCTCCTCCTAATTACTGGTAATGGATTGAAAGATATTGAGTCGTTGAAATGACACAAAATATTTCTCAGTCGATTGATGAAACTAATCTTATTCGAAATGACATTTTATTTTTCATCTGTCATTTCGAACATGTTTTTCGTGAGAAATCTCTTGAAATTGCAAGGTTATATGAAAAATCATAACTACTACATATACATCCTAACAACAACCAATAACAAAGTAATGTCTGTTGGTATCACAAACAACTTACAACGCAGAATTTACGAACACCAAAACAAATTAATAGATGGATTTACGAAAAGATACAATTTTACAAAATTAGTTTTTTATGAGAATACGCCGAGTGTCCATTCTGCATTAGAAAGAGAAAAAGAGATTAAAAGATGGAGAAGAGAAAAGAAGAATCAATTGGTTGAATCCTTAAATCCTAATTGGACTGATTTAGGTGATGACTTATTTAGTGAGATTTCTCAGTCGACCGATAAAACTGGTCTTCTTCGAAATGACAACTCTATAGTTACAGGGCTTGTTATTACTGCTGGGCTTTCCTCAAGAATGGGAATGTTTAAACCACTATTACAATATAATGATAAATCATTTTTACATAATATTGTTAACAAGTTAGATTCCATTTGCGATGAAATAGTTGTTGTTACTGGGCATAATAGAGATTCTATTGAAACAGAATTAAATTCACTCCAAAACAAAAAAGAAATTAAAACAATTTATAATGAAAACTATAAGAAAGGGATGTTCACTTCTTTTCAAAAAGGATTAGAATTTGTCTCAAACAACAATTGGGTTTTATATCATTTTATAGACCAACCAACTTTACCAAATATATTTTATAACGACTTTGTATCACAAATTGAAAATAAGTTTGATTGGATTCAACCAAAGTATCATGGTAAGAATGGGCATCCAATTTTGTTGAACAACAAAACAATTAATTTGATTTTAGAAGCACCTTGCTCAAGCAACCTAAAAGAAATATCACTTAATTCAAATATCAACAAAAAATATTGGGATTGTATTTATTCAGAAATCCACGATGACATTGATACAATTGAACGATACAATAATTTATTATAGTTATTGCTAATTCATTTTTTTTGGATGAAGCAATCTACAACCAATAGATTGCTTCGGAAAAAACCCTCGCAATAACAGGGGAATTGAACTATTTTTTAATTCTTTTTTTAATTGGCAGTTTATAATATCTTGTTCCATCATAATTACGAAACGCATTGGCAACAGCTCCTGCAGTTGGGACAAGCCCAATCTCTCCAACACCTTTAGCTCCATATGGTCCATTAGGGTCTGGAACTTCAACACCAATCACTTCAATTTCTGGAGTTTCCTTTGCTCGAAGCACTCCCATTTTTCTAAGCTTTGTAGATTTTGGAATTCCATTTTCGAGTTCAAGTTCTTCTGATATTGCATAGCCTAGTCCCATATGAACAGAGCCTTCAATTTGTCCTTCAAACAGAGTTGGGTTTATAATTTTACCAGCATCGTGTGCTGCAATTATTTTATTAACTTCTCCATTCTCATCATCAAGAATTACTACTTGTGTTGCATAGCTATATGAATAATGTGTGATTATCTCTTTAACATCTGCACCAGGTTTTGTTGTCCAATCGCAAATCCATATTCCAACATATTCTTTTCCAGCTAGATCAGAAAGTTTATGTTTTTTTAAATCCTCAACTAAATTCTTAGATGCTTCACGTATTGAATTTCCAATTAGTGAAGTAGCACGTGAGGCAGTTGTCATTCCAGAACGAGCTTCTTTAGATGTATCAACAATAACTTCAACAATACTAGGATCAATTCCAGTCTCTTCACAAAGAAATTGAACAGCCATTGTGTTTACACCTTGCCCCATCTCTGTCCAACCGTGATTTAGAATAACTTTATCTTCTGAAATAATTTCAATTTTAATTATTCCATCATCAGGCATTCCATTTCCAATTCCAGTGTTTTTAATTCCACAAGCAATACCAGCATATTTAGCACTTTGGAATGAGTCTTTTACTGCGAGTAATGTTTCACGAACTCCTGCTCCAGCATGGATTATCTGTCCAGTAGCTGTTTCGTCCCCATTTTTAATTGCATTATTAAATCGGAATTGCCATCTATCAAACCCACCTTGATAGCACAAATCATCAACACAACTCTCCATTGCAAATGTTGCTTGGTTCGCACCAAATCCACGCATAGCACCGCAAGGAAGATTGTTTGTATAAACTGCTTTAGCACTAACATTTACATTTGCAATAGTATATGCACTTGTTGAATGCCCAGCAGCACGCTCAAGAACTTTCATTCCAACAGAGGCGTATGCACCAGTATCTCCGATTATATCAGCTTCTAAAAAAGTTAATATTCCTTTTTCATCACAACCCAATTCATATTTCATTTTTAGTGGATGTCGTTTTGGATGCATTATTATTGACTCATCACGAGTAAGTGCAAACTTTACTGTTTCGTTTAGTAAAAATGAAGTGAGAGCTGCGTGGTGCTGAACTGTTAAATCCTCTTTACCACCAAAGCCACCACCGTTCGGAACAAGTTGCACGCGAATTTTCTTTTCGTCGAGGTTTAATATTTTAGCAATCTCTTTTCTATCTTCATAAACACCTTGCCCTTGTGAAAAGACCTCAACACCATCCCTATACGGACGAGCAACCGCTGCTTCTGTTTCAAGAAAAGCGTGTTCAATCATTTGAGTTTCATAAATTCCAGAGGAAATATATTTAGATTTGCTTCGTGCTATTTCTGTGTCGCCTCTATCAATAACAGTTTCAGCAAGAAGATTTCCACTCTTGTGAATTAGTGGAGCATCTTCATCAAGCGCTTCTGTCATTTCTGTTAATGGCTCAAGAACTTTATATTCAATTTTAATAAGCTCTAATGCTTCTCTTGCAATATCATCACTCTCAGCTACAACCGAAGCAATCACATCACCTACATATCTAGTAACTTCACCAACAGCAACCATCATTGGCCAATCTTTAACTATTGCCCCTGTAATTCTTTCCCCAGGAATATCAACTGAAGTAAATACTTTCCTGACTCCCTTAAGGTGCTCTGCCTCCACCACGTCAATTCTTAATACTTTCGCTCTTGGATGTTTACTAAATTTTAACGCACCAAAGAGCATTCCATCCATTCTTAAATCATCAACATATGGTGCTGTTCCAAGGGTTAATTTGTCTCCATCATATTTTGGCTGACGTTTACCTACTTTTCCAATTTGTTTCGGAATTGGTATTTCTTTCTCTTCTCGAATTGCTTCTGCAGCAAGCTCAATAGAATCAACTACTTTTTTATATCCTGTGCATCGACACAAATGAGGAGTGAGCGAATTTACAATTTCTTCTCTAGTAGGATTAGCATTCTGTTGGATTAAAGTATTGGCCCGCATTACAATTCCAGGTGTGCAAAAACCACATTGTGTTCCACCCTTTTCAACAAATGCATTAGCGAATACTTTTTGTTTATACTCACCAAGACCATCTGTTGTAATGACTTCTAGGTTTTCAACTTTATCCATCGGGGTTACGCAGGAAAGAACGGATTTGCCGTTTAACTCAACTGTGCAAGAGCCACAACTGGCTTGTCCAGAGCAGCCATCTTTAACCGTTGTAATATTTTCTACCTCACGTAAATATTTTAGAAGTGATAATTCTGAATCACCATTGTATTCTTTTTCATTACCATTTAATTTAAATTTCATAGGAACGCAGATTTTTATGATTGTTAAGATTAATTAAGATTTCTATTCATTTGTTAAAACTTTTCTTTTGAACTCAGCTTCTTTCCTAAAATTAAGGAACAGTCCAACTTCAATATCAGTAGCTTTTAAATAATTCACTATTCGTGTTTCGAGTTCTTTGCGTAAAGATTTAGTTGCTTTTAATTCAATCATCATTGAATTCACATATACTTTTTCTAAGAATCCAAAACCTAATTTGTTGTAAACATTATAATATGCTTTAATAATGACACTTGTAATATCCGAATGTTTGAAATTATTATATATATTTCTTCCCTCATTTGATATTTTGATTTTTATCTTATAAATTCATAATTATCATAAAAATCAGCTTTCCCATTACTTTAGCAACACAGAGTTACTATTTAAATTTTTCAAAAGATAAATCATTTCAGAAGCTTTCTCTAATCTAACAAAACTTAAAAACTCTGATTTTATTTTTTTGCTAATTATTGTATAATCCGTCAAACTAAATTTCACTTCAATTGTATCCGACTCATATATATAGCAATCATTTTCAATTATAACTTTCTGAGATTGACCATTGTTTTTATATAGCAAAGCATTGTTTCCCAAATAGTAACAATTATCTTCACTATTAAAACTCTCTTCAGTTAAATAGAATTTAGGCTTTGTTAGATATGGTGCGTCACTTGTAGGACAGAATGTATTACAGTTTCCACACTCATTACAAAAATCCCCAATGTTAAATATTTGTGGTTCTTGTGTAACAGAAAAATATCCATCAATAATCTCCACTATGTTTTGCTCTCTCTTTTCAAATTTATAGATTGGAATTTTCTCAGCTGTTGATTCAAAAGCAACGTTTGCAAAATTAGGGCAAACACCAACGCAGATATTACAAACATCATCACATAGTAAGCATCGAGATGCCTCTGTAATGGCTTCCTTTTTATTTAAGGATGGATGCACTAATTCAAAATTTGTTCTTTCATCCAATGATATTTCTGGCATTGGCTTACCATAAATTCGTGTAGCTTGATTATGTTGAAATTCTGACAAACTTGGCTTTATCGATTTTTCAAAATTATTACCATTATTCTGATTAGTTCTACTTATAATTTCGAATGCTATTTTCTTCCCATCTCCAATTGCGTTTATTAGTGAATCAGCTCCACGGATAGCATCTCCACCAGCAAAAACATTTTTTAATTCTGTTTCAAACGTCTCTTCATTTAAAGTGAGCTTTCCACTCTTAAGAAAATCGACTTGAACTTCCTGTCCAATAGCAGGAATGATTGTATCAAAACTCATAGTAAATTCAGAATTTGGAATTTTGGTTGGTCTTCTTCTTCCACTATCATCTGGCTCACCTAGCTCCATTTTTGTTAGATGGAATATTAGTTTACTGTTTCCTTTTTCAATTCTTTTGGGGGCCGTTAATTCAAGAAGTTCAATCTGTTCAGCTAACAATGCTTCTATCTCTTCCTTATCGGCAGGCATTTCCTTTTCTGTTCTTCTATATACAACAGTAACTTTTCCATTAACACCAACTAGCCTATTTGCAGTTCGTGCAGCATCTACAGCAGAATTTCCACCACCAATAATTGCAACTTCTTTTCCGAGGCTAATATTTTCTTCACGTCTTACCTTTGAAAGAAAGGCTAATTGGTCCAAAACTCCTTCGAGTGATTCACCTTCAATGTTTAATAACTTACTACTTTGAGCCCCAATAGCAATATGGATGTAACCATAATCTTTCTGAATTTGGTTGAATAATTTTGAATTAACTTTTTGATCAAACAAAAATATTACGCCAAGTGATTTTATCAAATCTACATCAGCTTTTATTTGAGCATCTGTTAATCTAAAGAATGGAATTGAATCAGATGCCATTCCACCGGCAAAAGACTTTGACTCATAAACAGTGACTTCAAATCCTTCGAGTGCTAAAAAGTATGCAGAAGATAATCCAGAAGGACCAGCGCCAATAACAGCAACCTTAAATCCATTATTCTCTTTTACTGAAGAGGCAATGTCAACATTCTCTTCTTCAGAGTTAAACCTTTTAATTCCACGTATTAACAAAGTGTCGTCGTAGTTCATTCGTGTACATTTGGTTTGGCAAAGATGATCGCAAACATTTCCGGTAATATTTGGAAGGGGATTATCTTTGAGAATTACATTCAACGCATCACTGAAATTTTCATTGGCAGTTTGCCACATATATTCAGAGACATCCTGAGAAACGGCACAAGTCTCTGTGCATGGCGCATGAACACAATCATATTCTGTTAACATACGAGTTGTTTTTATATTCTCGTGCGGAAAACTACTTTTTGCATATGCTTTATTATCCAAAACAGAATTAGCATATTTATTAAGAAACATAATCCCTGCTTCTCTTACCTCTAGCCTCTTACCTCTCACCTTAATATATTCATCAATACTTTTAGCCCCTACTTCAGTAAAGCTCTTTTTGAGTTCACCCAAGTATTGAATCATTCGCAAATAACCGCCAGGCTTAAGTAAATCAGAGCAAACTGTTATTGGTTTTACATTACAAGCTAATGTATCAGCAACATTAAATGCATCAATACCAGCGGAAAATGAGAGATCAAGTTTACCGTTAAAAGTCTCTTGTAATTTTTGTGCTACATTTATACTTATTGGATGCAATGCACGTCCACTTGTATAAACCATATTTTCATTTTCTGGAAGCCAACGCGTTGTGTTTATTGCCTCTAAAGTATTTGTAAGCTTTAATGAAAATTGCACTCCCTCTTTATCCGCACTTTCTTGAAGTGATTTTATAATATCAATTGCATCTTCGTATTTGAGATCGTGTTCAAACGCTTCCTCTGGGACATTTATTTCATATCCTAATTTTTCATTTAAAATATATCTTAATTTTTCTGGCCCCAATAGAGTAGGATTAAACTTAATTGTAGTGTGAAGTTTTCTCTCATGAATTAAATATTTTCCAATGCTCTCAATTTCATCTGCTGGGCAGCCGTGCATTGTAGAAAGTGTAATATTGTTCGACATTTGAGATGGAATACTTATTTCGTGGATTGCTGGATATAATTTTTCGAGATCTGTTTTTTTCTTTTCTAGTTCATCCGAGCAATCATTCATCTTATCAAAGAACCATTGTATGTTGGGTTTTAATATTCCCTCCAAATTATATCCAACACTCATATTAAATATTAAGCCAAGATTCGTGCTGTCCCACCCAAATTTATGTTTAAGCACATGTATTAAAATCCAGGCGTTCAAATATTCGTCAAATGAATCTTTAATTTTTAATTCTTGCGACCATTCACAGTTATATCCTTCATCCTCCATGTCAATACAAGGTTTCGTAACCTCTAGCTCATCAAGAGTTTGAACCGTTTTTAACTCAATATAGCGTGAGCCAGTTAGCCATGATGCAATTATATTGTGTGCCATTTGTGTGTGAGGACCTGCTGCAACACCAAGTGGAGTTTCCAATATTTCTCCATAGCGTTCCATTTTAAATGGGTCATCGTTTCGCGGAGTAAAAATATTCTCTTTGTAAATGCCAAATATTCGCCCTTCTTTTTCTTCGTTTAGAATCCACTTAAACAACCGCTCAATAGATATTCTGTAAAACTTATCACTCATAATCACAACACACAAAATTCATTAGTCAAATTATTGGACTTTGAAAATAAGTTATAGATTTTCTAAAAACAAGTTATATTGCAAGTGTATTCCATTTACGTTGACTTTGAGAGAGAATAACATGAAATTTGGATTTACAAATAAAATTATTTTTCTTATATGTTACAAGTTATTCAAATTATGTCCTACTGGCTTCTACTGTTATATTTCATAACATTCGGTGGATATCTTTACGATTTTTTTGCTGACAAGAAATTTTTACATAATGCAAAAAGACTTTTTCTATTTATAACATTATTGTTCCATGCTGGTTACCTTGTTGAAAGAACTCTCTTTCTTGGTCATCTCCCAATTGTAACTCAATTTGAAATTTTCTCACTTCTAGCTTTCGCAATCGGATTTACTTATTTTATGCTTGAGTTATTAACTGATATCAGAGGAACTGGGGTTTTCATTCTTATTTTCTCATTTATTTTTCAAATTCAGGCAACTTTATTTATTCAGGATGATTACTCTGCAAGCAGTGTTCTACAAAATTATCCTCTCGGCACACATGTTATAACAGCAATTCTCGGCTTTTCCGCCATTTCAATTGCTTCTGCGTATGCTTTAATGTATTTACTTCTATACAAAAATATAAAGACAAATAAATTCAGTACAATTTTTAAGAGGCTTCCAAACTTAGAGATATTGGAACTTCTTAACTTCTATGCAATTATTATAGGTTTTGTTCTCTTGACAATTGCAATTGTAATTGGGTTTACTTGGCTCCCCTCTGCATTTCCTAATTATAGTTATTGGGATCCAAAAATTATTGCCACAATGATTGTCTGGCTAATTTACGGTGTGGAAATTATTTTAAAGTCACGCAAGAACATTATCGGAAAGAGATTTGCTAAATACTCAATTTATGGATTTATCTTTTCAATCCTATCTTTGCTATTTACCAGCACTATTCTTAGCAGTTTTCACGATTTTGTTAATTAATACTTAAACTAATTTCATGGATATACTAGGCATTTCAATAAATCATAAAACGGCATCTATTGCGTTGAGAGAAACTCTTCATTTAAGTGTTGATGAGATAAAAGAGTTTATCCCAATTTTAAAAGAGAGCGTTTTTTCTGAAGGATTTATTCTCTCGACTTGTAACAGAACCGAAATTTTTGGAATTCCCAAGGATGACAATGTAACTTATAAGGATATCCAAAATTGTTTGTTAAAGTTTAAACACGTTGATGGTTTATCTCCTGAGCATTTTCTTAATTACTTTTCGTGTAGTGCTGTAAAGCATATTCTGGAAGTGGCTTCATCAGTTGACTCTCTTATTGTTGGCGACGGACAAATTCATGGACAAGTGAAGGATGCTTTTCATCTATCAGAAGAATTAGACTTTTCTAAAACTCTATTTCACAAACTTTACGAAGCTTCTGTTCGTGTTGGTAAACGTTCAATTAATGAAACATTAATAGGACAAGGGGCAGTAACTGTTAGTTTTGCTGCAATAAAAGTTCTTGAAAAAATATTTTCATCTTTCGAATCCAAAAACGCCTTAGTGATTGGAGCTGGAGAAACTGGAGCCTTAGCTGCTGTTCATCTAAAAGAAAAAGGAATCGGAAAAATTTCTATTTCAAATAGAACCCTATCAAAAGCAAAAGATTTAGCAGAAAAAGTTGATGGAAATGTAATAGATTTTAATTCTTTAAGCAATTCACTTGAAGAATTTGATATTATTATTAGTGCCACTAGTTCTAATAATTACATTATTGAATATGACGAAATTAAATCAATGATGAAAAAACGAAAAGGTACTCTTACTTGTATTATGGATATTGCTGTTCCGCGTGACATAGATTCTAAAGTAGCAGAGCTTAATGGAATGTTTTACAATGACATAGATTCACTAAATGTAATTGTTAATGAAAATTTGCAAAAACGTGAAAAGGAAATTCCGTTAGTAAATAATATTATACTGGAAGAGATGACAACTTTCTTTAAGTGGTCTAACACATTGGATGTTGTTCCAACAATAAAAGATTTTCGTGATTTCTTTGAAGAAATTCGTCTCGATGAAATTGATAAAATTCGTCACAAAGTTCACGATTATGAATTTGAGAAGGTTGACAACATGACCAAAAGAATTATTGGAAGAATATTACATCATCCAACCTGGAATTTAAAACGGCTCTCTGAAACTGGAACGGACTACGAAACAGCAAAAATATATTCTGATATAGTCCGTGAACTATTTAACTTAGATAATAGTAATAATGAGGAAAAAGAAATTGACTAAAGAAAAAATAATTATCGGAACTCGTAAAAGTGAATTAGCCCTCTGGCAAGCTTACTTTGTAAAAAAAGAGATCGAAAAAAAGTTCAAATCTGTTGAAGTGATAATTAAAAAAATTAGCACAAAAGGTGATAAAATTCTTGATGTAGCCCTTTCGAAAATTGGAGACAAAGGTCTGTTCACAAAAGAGATTGAGAATGAACTCCTTGCTGGTACGGTAGATTTAGCAGTTCATAGTTTGAAAGATCTTCCAACTATTTTACCAAAAGGTTTAGAACTTGTAGCCGTTACAAAACGACACGATGTGGAAGACGTTTTAGTTGCAAATAAAAAAAGAGTTACTATAGAGAAATTACCACAAGGTGCAACTATAGCAACTGGCTCACTCCGCAGAGCAAGTCAGATTTTACATTTGCGTCCAGATATAAATATTGTTGAAATAAGAGGAAATGTTCAAACACGATTGAAAAAGTTTGCTGCATCCAAATGGGATGGTATGATTCTCGCACGTGCAGGTTTGGAACGATTAAAATTGAAGAAACATATTTCATCTGTTATTCCAATTGAACAAATTATCCCAGCAGTCGGACAAGGTGCAGTTGCCATTGAAATTTCATCTAAGAATAAATTTGCAAAGGAGATTGCAGAGGGCATTCATGATTCTGCAACACATTTCACAATTTCTGCAGAACGTGCCTTCCTTAAAACCCTTGGTGGTGGGTGCCAAGTTCCAATAGGTGCATATGCCGAACTCAAAAGCAATGGATTGTATCTTATCGGATATGTTGGTTCACCAGACGGAACCATAACGTTTACAAAGAGAATACGTGGCAAAAAGAGTGATGCAGAAGTACTTGGCAAAACCCTTGCAAGGGATATTCTAAAAGCTGGTGGAAAAGAAGTTTTAGCGGAGGTATACGAGCAATAATGAATTCGAGCAAGATAAACATATTGTTTACTGGCTTAGGTGTGAGCGATTTTTCAATTCAGTCTTTGGCAAATTGTGACAAAGTTAATTTTATAAATTTCCCTACAATTGAAATAGGAAAATCAGAACTAACAAGAGAAGAAAAAGAGAAAATCAATGTTGTTGAAAATTACGATTATATAGTTTTTACTTCAATCAATGCTGTGAAATATTTTTTGCATCATTACATAAATGATTTTTCAAAACTAAGTAGTACTACAAAGATTGTAGCTATTGGGAAAAAGACTTCGTCGTTACTACTTGAGAATGGAATTGATGTTGATTTAATTCCTACAAATTCATCTTCAGAAAGTCTGAATAAATTATTAACTGAAAAATTAGTGAGTAAAAAATCCATTCTTATTCCTGGCTCAAGATTATCAAAGGCCGATTTGTTTAACTCACTTGAAATGAAAGGAGCCATGGTTGATTTTGTTGTAGTTTACGAGAACACAATACCTAAGAATATTGAAAGCGATACTTTTGATGATTTAGTTAATACAGAGATTGATTTGTTTGTATTTACAAGTCCATCATCATTTTATAACTTTGTATCCCTTTTTAATATCGCTAATGTCGAATCTTTTTTTGCAAATAAAATTATTGCCGCAATTGGACATGTTACAAAGAGCGCTATTGAAAAAGAAAAAATAAACGTAAATATTATCCCTAGTGAATACAACTTAAATTCGCTTGCTACAGAAATTAAAAACTATTATAAATTAAATTGAGTGTAAATTTGGAAAACTTAAAAAACGATCTTTTCTTACGTGCATGTAAAAAAGAACCGATAGATAGAACACCTATCTGGATAATGCGTCAAGCTGGACGTTACTTACCAGAATATAGAGCTGTAAGAGCAAACTCTGATTTTAAAACTATGGTTAAAACTCCAGAGCTTGCAACAGAAGTAACTCTCCAACCTATCGATATTATAGGAGTTGATGCAGCAATAATTTTCTCTGACATTTTGGTGATTCCAGAAGCATTAGGAATGAACTACGAAATGGTTGAATCACAAGGGCCAAGTTTTGACTGGACTATTTCGAATGAAAGTGATTTCGATAAATTATCAAAAGCTGATTTAAGTGATAAACTTAGCTATGTATTTGAAGCACTGAAGCTAACAAAAAAAGAATTGGATGGAAGGGTTCCACTTATCGGATTTGCTGGCTCACCTTGGACTCTATTAACTTACATGGTTGAAGGTGGTGGTTCTAAGAACTTTAGCAAAATCAAAAGTTTGATTTTTAGCAATCCAGCTCTTGCACACAAGTTATTAGATTTAATAACCGAGACGGTGTCTGAGTATCTTTCTCTTAAAATTAAAAGTGGCGTTAATGCAGTTCAAATTTTTGATACATGGGGCGGATTGCTTTCACCAGATTTATATAAAGAGTTTTCACTAAAGTATATTCAAAAAGTTATTGCTAAAGTTGAAAGGAACGATGAACCAATTATTAGTTATGCTAAAGGAATTCATCACTCTATGGATGACCTTGCCGACTCAGGCGCAGATGTAATTAGTATAGACTGGACTCACAACATTGGCGAAGTTAGAAAACAGATTGGAGACAAAGTTGCTATCCAGGGGAATATGGATCCCACAGTTTTGTATGGCTCAACCGATGTAATAAGAAGAGAAGCTGTAAAAGTCCTTGATTCATACGGCAAAGGAAGTGGACATATATTCAATTTAGGTCATGGTATATTACCGGACATTTCTCCTGCAAATACAAAAGCACTTGTTGAAATTGTAAAAGAAGAAAGTAAGCGATATCACTAATTCAATAGCTGTCATGGCGAGGAGCCCTGTCTTTACAGGGTGACGTGGCAATCTATCACTTATTGTTTGGTAATTATAATTATATAAGAAAGGAAGTTTCAATGTTTAACATAGACATAGATTTAATTAAAAAATATGATAAGCCTGGTCCACGTTATACCAGTTATCCAACAGCCCCACATTTTAATGATGGTTTTGATAACGAGCAATATTTAGCCTCAATAAAAGAGAATAATAGTTCAGACAATAAAACACCTTTGTCACTCTATTTTCATATCCCCTTTTGTGATACGCTATGTTATTTCTGTGGTTGTAATATGATAATAAGTAATAACCGCAGTAGAATTGGCAACTATGTTGATTACATTAAGAAAGAAATCTTATTGTTAAAAAAACATTTATCGGATGATAGATTGGTTACTCAACTCCATTGGGGTGGCGGAACACCAACACATTTAAATCCAGACGAAATTACAGACTTGCTATCATTTATTAAGTCCAACTTTAACATTGATCCAAATATTGAAGCAAGTTGTGAAATTGATCCAAGAGAATTAACCTTTGAACATTTAAAAGCATTACGAGAAGGTGGGTTTAACCGCATCAGTATGGGAGTTCAGGATTTTACGCACAAAGTACAAGTTGCTGTGAATAGAATTCAACCAGAGGATATTACCCGACAAGCTGTGGAGTGGATTAGAGAATTAGAATTTAAAAGCATAAATCTTGATTTAATGTATGGCTTGCCACATCAAACTTTGGAAACATTTAGCGAAACTTTAGAAAAGATAATTGATATATCACCCAATAGAATTGCGGTCTTTAATTATGCCCATGTTCCTTGGATGAAGAAGCACATGGAGTTGATTAAAACTGAAGATCTCCCAACTCCAGATGTAAAATTGCATATCTTAAAATACACAATTGAAACATTAACCAATGCTGGATATGTATTTATTGGAATGGATCACTTTGCCAAACCTGACGATGAACTTGCAATTGCTCTAAATGAGAAAAAACTTTACAGAAATTTCCAAGGATATTCGACTCAAGCTGGCACCGACCTTTATGCACTTGGTATTACAAGCATCAGTCAATTTGGAAATATTTACTCACAAAATATCAAGACAGAAAAAGAATATTTTGATAAAGTGGATAATGGAATTCTTCCACTTGCAAAAGGATATTTAATGTCTGATGATGATGTACTACGACGTGATGTAATAATGAGTTTAATGTGTGATTTTGAATTACACTTTAATTTATTTGAAGAAAAGTATAAGATTAATTTCAAAGAATATTTTGCAAAAGGATTAAAAAACATAAAACAATTTGTTCCTGATAATTTAGTAGTTCTTGAAGAGAACAGCATTAAGGTTACTGAAATGGGACGATTACTAATTAGAAATATAGCAATGAGCTTTGATGCGTTTCTCGAAGATGACAAAGGTAAAGTTCGTTATTCACGAACTGTTTAGAAATACTATATATAAACATCCGAGGTTTCAAAAACCTCGGATGTTGGAAATAAAAAGCTGAATTCTAATGATGATAGTAAATAATGCTACGCAGTATAATTGAATTGTCATTTCGAAATGAGCTTGTTTTGTAGCGATTGAGAAATCTTTAAATATTTACGAGATTTCTCACATCCGACAAACTATGTCGGAGTTCGGAAAGACAAATTATTTGTCTTTTATGTGATAAATAATGCTGTAATAA
The DNA here is from genome assembly GCA_965370315.1 of uncultured Melioribacteraceae bacterium. Classification (GTDB taxonomy): domain Bacteria; phylum Bacteroidota; class Ignavibacteria; order Ignavibacteriales; family Melioribacteraceae; genus 1-14-2-50-31-20. Next base: position 23,857 of record CBDUTO010000013.1, on the reverse strand, counting down.
ATAGACCTTAGCTAAATAAAATAAATTTAAGGAACAATTTGAAACAACCAAATAAAAATATAGCCGTAGTTTTGTTAAATATGGGTGGGCCAGATTCACTTGGAACGATAGAACCATTTTTATATAATCTGTTTCAAGACCCTGATATTTTTAAAATTCCATTTGGTCAAAAAATTTTTGCAAAGGTTATTTCTAAACTTCGGGCTCCAAAGGTTGCTGAGCAATACAAACATATCGGTGGTAAGTCACCACAAAACGAGCATACTGAAAACCAAAGAGAACTTCTTGAACAATCGTTGAGAAATGCAAACATAAATGCTGACGTACTAATTGCAATGCGTTACTGGAATCCATTAACTGCTGAAACGGTTAAAAGAGTTGAGAGAAACAATTACAATAAAATTATTTTGCTTCCACTCTACCCTCATTTTTCTTCGGTAACAACTGGTTCATCTTTTAATGATTGGAAGAGATATTATAACGGTGAGAGCAATAAATTGGTTGAAATAAACAACTTTCATAATCAGAAAAAATATTTATCTGCAATTAGCAAACGAATTGATGAGACCTTAAGGCTTTATCCAGAAGATTTAAGAGACAAGGTTGTGATACTCTTTAGTGCTCATAGTGTTCCACAAAGTTTAATTGCAAATGGCGACCCATATCAATCACAAATATTGGAAAGCATTCGTTTGATAATGGAGTTGAGAAACAATTCTGAAAAACATCATATCAGTTATCAAAGTAAAGTTGGCCCAGTAAAGTGGTTAACTCCAGCTACAGAAGATAAAATAAAGGAACTTGGAGATACAGGAGTTAGAAACTTACTTGTAATTCCAATTAGTTTTGTGTCAGATCATTTAGAAACATTATATGAGTTAGATATGGAATACAGAAAAGTAGCAGAAGACAATGGCATTGCAAATTATAAAGTAATGCCTGGATTAAATGATTCTTCTGAATTTATTGAACAACTTCACGACTTAGTATTGAAAGAAATATAAAATGAATAAAGAAAAAGAAATAGTGATAATTGGTGCTGGAATAACTGGACTTGCTACAGCGCATTGGTTAAAAAAAGATGGATACAATGTTACAATCATTGAAGCTAACTCAGAAGTTGGTGGATCTATGGTTTCTGAAAAAGAAAATGGTTACTTAATAGATTTTGGTCCCAATAGCGGTTTGGAAACTTCTCCTTTGATTAAAGTACTTGTTGATGATTTAAATCTGGGGGAGCAATTTATTTATGGAAATAAAGCTGGAAACAAAAGATACATATTGCGCGATGATAAACTACATGTTCTTCCAACTAGTATGAAAGATTTTTTATCAACCAAATTGTTCTCTGTTAAAGCCAAGCTTCGGTTAGGATTAGAACCATTCATTGGGAAATCAGAAGATGGCTATAACCAATCAATTTCTGATTTTGTTACTCGAAGACTTGGAAGAGAATTTTTGGATTATGCAATAAACCCTTTCGTTGCTGGAGTTTATGCAGGTAATCCAGATAAACTAAGCGTTAAATCAGCCTTCCCAAAGCTATATAGATTAGAAGAATTATATGGTGGATTAATTAAAGGAACAATTAAAGGTGCAAGGGAGCGTAAAAAAAGTGGTGAAGAGTCAAAGCAAAGTGCGGCAATGTTCTCCTTTGTTGATGGAATGGTAACTTTACCAAAGGCAATTCATTTAGAATTTGGAGATAGGGTTCTCCTCAATTCTAAAGTGATATCAGTTGATAAATTAAATGATAAATATCAAATTACATACAGCCAGAATAATTCTGAATTAAGTCTTGAAGCAGATTTGGTAATATCAACTGCTCCGTCCTATGTTGCATCTAAACTATTTAATAGTCTTGATTCAAAATTAGGAAATCATCTTGATAATATTTATTACCCTCCTGTAATGGTGCTCTATTTAGGATATGATAAAAAAGATATTGGTCAACCATTGGATGGATTTGGTTATTTAATTCCATCTAAAGAAAAGAAAAAATATTTGGGTGCTTTGTGGAGTTCTGTGATTTTTGATAATCGTGCGCCAGATGGGAAAGCATCTTTTACCTTGTTTGTGGGTGGTGCTCGTTCTCCAGAGCTTTTTGGTGATGACAATACTAAACTTATTGATGATGCAATTAAAGAGTTTGAAACTATGATGAAGATTACTGGGAAGCATGAATTCATTAGATCAAAACTATGGAACAAAGCAATTCCTCAATACAACATTGGTTATGTTGAACATGAAAATTATTTCAAACAATTTGAAATGAATAATCCATGTATAATTCTGGGTGGAAATTATGTTGGAGGAATTTCAGTTGGAGATTGCATCAAAAACTCTGAAGTTCTTTTTGAGAAAGCAAAAGAAAGTTTATAATAAATTTGGAGTAATAATGTCAGAATATCCTACAATAAGATTAAGAAGGTTACGACACAATCCAATTGTGCGTGATATGATTAGGGAAACACATTTGCGGAAATCAGATTTGATTTATCCCCTATTCGTTGCTCCAGGAAGTGGAGTCAAGAATGAAGTTCGCTCAATGCCTGGGGTTTATCAAATGTCGATTGACGTTCTTGTTGAAGAGTGTAAAGAAGTTGTTGCACTTGGAATTCCAGCAATTATACTTTTCGGAATTCCAGAACACAAAGATGAAGTTGGTTCTGATGCTTACAATGACGAAGGAATTATACAACGCGCTGTTCGTGAAATTAAAAAGGAAGTGACTAATTTACTTGTTATCACTGATGTTTGTCTATGTGAATATACATCACACGGACATTGCGGATTATTGAGTGATGGCGAAATACTTAACGACGAAACTGTTGAACTTCTCGTTAAAGAAGCGATATCCCATGCCAAGTCTGGTGCAGATATGATTGCTCCTTCTGATATGATGGATGGAAGAGTTGCTGCAATTCGCCAAGGTCTGGATGAAAATGGATTCAGCAAAATTCCAATTATGAGCTATGCTGTAAAATATTCATCTGGCTATTACGGACCTTTCCGTGATGCCGCAGATTCAACTCCAGCTTTTGGAGACAGGCGTTCGCATCAAATGGATGAAGCAAATAGCGATGAAGCAATTCGCGAAGCTGAATCTGATATACTTGAAGGTGCTGATATTATTATGGTTAAACCCGCTGGTCCATATATGGATGTTATTCGACGATTAAAGGACGAATTTAATATTCCTCTTGCTGCCTATCAAGTTAGTGGTGAGTATTCAGTAATTAAAGCTGGTGGAAAACTTGATTGGATAGATGAAGAGCGTGTAATGCTTGAATCCCTAATTGGAATTAAACGAGCTGGGGCAGATATGATACTTACATATTTTGCAAAAGATGTAGCCAAATTATTAAAAGACTAAATTGGAAATAGAATGAATTATACTAAAAGCGAAAAACTATTTGAAGAAGCAAAACGATATATTCCAGGTGGAGTAAATTCCCCAGTTCGTGCATTTAATTCTGTCGGCGGAACCCCTTTGTTTATTGAGCGTGGTGAAGGTTGCAGAATATTTGATGCTGATAAAAACGAATACATTGAATACATTGGGAGTTGGGGACCACATCTCTTTGGACATAATCCAGATTTCATTATGGATGCCTTAAGGAAAAGTCTTGAGAATGGAACAAGCTTTGGAGCACCTACTGAGCTTGAAATTAAAATGGCGAAAATTATCACTGAGCTTGTTCCATCAATTGAGAAAATCAGAATGGTAAATAGCGGGACGGAAGCAACTATGAGTGCCATCCGTGCAGCTCGTGGATTTACCAATAGAAATAAATTTATAAAGTTTGAAGGATGTTATCATGGACATGCTGATTATTTCCTTATCAAAGCTGGCTCTGGTGCATTAACATTTGGAGTTCCAACAAGTCCTGGCGTTACCGCTGCAAATGCTGCCGATACACTTGTTGCTGATTTTAATGATATAAATTCTGTTAAATCTTTAGTTCTAGAAAATATAAATGAAATTGCTGCAATAATAATTGAACCTATTGCTGGCAACATGGGCGTTATCCCAGCAGACAAAGAATTTCTTTCTGAACTGAGAACAATTTGTGAAGAAGAAGGAATTGTGCTAATCTTTGATGAAGTTATGTCAGGTTTTAGGGTTGCAAAAGGTGGAGCCCAGGAAGTTTATGGTATTCAACCAGATATGACAACGTTTGGTAAAATTATTGGTGGTGGGCTACCTGTTGGTGCGTTTGGAGGAAAAAGAGAAATAATGGATACACTTGCACCTATTGGCCCAGTTTATCAAGCAGGAACATTGAGTGGAAATCCTCTTGCAATGAGTGCTGGTTTTGCAGCTCTTACTCATATTAAAGAAAATACGAATCTTTATAATACCTTAGAAGAGAAGGCCAAATATCTCGAAGATGGATTTAAGGAAAACATGAAAAAGCTGAATAAAACCTATGCTATGACAAGGGTTGGTTCAATGAGTTGTCTTTTCTTCACCGAAGAAAAAGTTAATAATTTTGCCTCAGCATTAAAATCTGATGCAGAATTGTATGGAAAGTATTTCCACAAAATGTTAGAGAAAGGTATTTATCTTGCTCCTTCACAGTTTGAAGCAATGTTTGTATCCACAGCACATTCAACAGAAGACTTGGATAAAACTATTGAAGCAAATTATCTTTCGTTAAAAGAATTATTATAAAAAAAAAGCATTAAAACTATTCAGTCACTTCGAACAATCTTTTCGGTGAGAAATCTTGTAAAGTATACAAGATTTCTCTCTTCGTTCAAAATGACAAAAACTATTTTTAAGACAGTATCAAAATATTTTGCTATTTAACCAATAGCATTTTCTTAGTAGCAGAATACTTACCTGAAACAATTTTGTAAAAATATAGTCCACTACTCAACTGTGACGCATCAAAACTAAATTGATATTTCCCTGCATTTAACTCGCCGTTCAATAACAGGCTAACCCTCTCACCTTTAATGTCAAATACTTCAAGAGAAACTTGAGAAGTATTAGGAATTGAGAATTCAATTACCGTAGTTGGGTTAAATGGATTCGGGTAGTTTTGAGATAAAGAATATTGGCTAGGGAAATTATCAAGTGATGTAACAGATGTTAAACTTCCTGTTACAAATCTACTAAACTCCGAACTTGGACCTTCGTATGCATCTGTTAAACTAAACACTTTCCAGTAATGACTTTTTTTCTCTTGTAACTCAGAAGTAATAAGCGAAGTTGTAGTTATAGTATCAATATCAACGACAATATATCTTTCTTGAAATAAAGGAGCTTTTGATACTTGAACTCTGTACTCTGATGCTCCATCAACAGCTTCCCATTCTAATTTTGGAGTAACCGAAACACTATCTTCATTCATCTCAGGAGATAATAAAATTGGGGCTTTTATTGAAGAAAAGAAAGTTTTAATTCCTGAATACTCACTTATATTTCCACCATTATTGGCTTTTACCCTCCAATAATATTTTACATTTCCTAATTCAAGATTTGTAATTCTATAAAAAATCTTTCCTACTTTTGTATTTAAAACAAGTGGATTAAAATCTTGATTCTTTGATATTTCAAGTGTAAACTCAACTACATCTTCGTCTGCATTCCACCTCAACGAATCTCCATTAATGATTCCTTCTCCTAAATCACTTGGAAATACAAGCTCTGGTATAGTTGGAACTACGTCCGTTGTAATACCTTTTGTAACAAACATTTCAATTTTGTCAATTGGATTATCATTTGCATCTCGTGGAACATTTACAATTGAATCAGCTATATCCATCCCACTAATTACTCTTCCAAAAGCTGTATAATTACTATCCAAAGATGTATTATCTTCAACATTAACATAGAACTGCGAACTAGCACTGTTAATATCAGTATCTCTTGCAGCCCCTATTATTCCACGTAAATGTGAAACTGCAGAGAACTCGGCAAGTATTGTGGCTTGATTTGGATCACCTTCACCCCAAGTATCTCGTGGTAAATATTTTGAGTTTGGATCGCCACCTTGAATTACAAAATCTGGAACAACTCTATGAAATGCTGTGGAATCAAAGAAACTAATATTCACTAAACTATCAAAATATGCTGAGTGTAATGGTGCTATTAGAGGAAACAACTCAATAGTGAATGATCCAAAATCTACCCCATTTTGCTCTGTTCTAATTACATATTGTGGTTTACCTACTTGCGCAATTGTAATATTAGTAATTAGTAATATTATAATTGAAATAACTAAATAATTATACCTTTTCATTTTTTATCTCACTTATTATTTGCTTAGTAAACTCATGATTATTTGAACTCTTTAGATAACTACGTAATGACTGTCATTCCGTGATGTTTCTATACGTGATCTATTACTTTTAGAGAGATTTTTGCTAAAAACATGAAAAAATGACAATAGTCTTTAGGGTGCACAGTTACTCAAAAGCTTCTATTAATTAAATCCATTGATGTTAACTTTTTCAGTATCAACTAAATCTACTCCCTCGGCATCAAGGCGTGCTTCCACACTCCACTTAACATACACTTGCCTATCGCTCATAAAGCTGAGAGCAGAACTAAGCGTTTGTGCTAGTTCCGATTTCAAAAAATCTGGCTGGTTTGAATCTGGAGTTTGAAGTTCAAAATCAAACTTCTTTTTATATCCAGCATTGTATGTTTTTTGATTTTCTAGTGTTACTCCATGCCGGTAAATTTCGTGAGTATGAGTGTCTGTTTCACCCTCATTTTTTCTAGTTTTAGTTACTTTTTCACCTATCAGTTCAACCAATAATCTGTTTCCTACAATTTCCTTTTTGGTATGTAGTTCAAAACTACCCTTTATTATATCACCTGAATTAACAGATGTATTTTGCAAATAAATCTTAATAGACCCTCGTAAAAATCTTATTATAAAATACGCGGAAATAGCAATTACAATAACTGCAACTGCACCTATAATTAAATATCCAACCATACTCTTTCGTCCTTTTATTTATTGTTAACAATCACAAATTAATAAAACTATACGACATTTTTTTAATATTGAAAAAATATTTCCATTTGATATTACTGTTTGGTTTTCATTTTGTATTTTGCTATTTGCAGTTTAATCTTTTTATAACTTATTACAATATATAGTCTGCATTCAATAAAATTATTTTAACTTAAAAAAATATCATTGCGGTTTATATGAAACTCATAATCACCATCGTCCTACTTGTTGCCTCATTTACTATTAGCATAGCACAGCAGAATTCACTTCCAAATAATGATTCATCCAAAAAAGAATTAGTTTTTGTGCTACATGGATTAGCTGGTGGCGGACTTACAATTTCGCCTTTAGCTAATAGAATTGAAGATGCTGGTTTTGAAACACAAATTATTGATTACAAAACTTTAGGAACTTCTCCTGATGAGATTATGACTGAGGTTAGTAAGAAATTTGAAGATGCTATGCCCGATACAAATACTACGGTTCACTTTGTTGGATACTCGCTTGGCTCTATTGTAATACGTGCATACTTGGATAGAAATAAAATTAATAATTTAGGACGTGTTGTTTTAATTGCTCCGCCGAATAAAGGTTCACCGATTGCTGATATTTTTAAAGATACTTGGGTAATTGATCTTTTTGGAGAAACAATTAATTTTCTTGGAACAGACTCCTCTAGCTTTCCCAATTCCATTGGCGACCCATACTATCCTGTTGGAATTATTGCAGGTATTGGAACAAGTTCTTTCAATAATTTCTATTTGCCTGGCTTGGATGATGGAATTGTTCCACTGGAATCTACTAAGCTTAACAACACAACTGATTTAATTGAAGTTAATGAAAGTCATGTTTGGATGAAGTTCAAAAAAACAATTGCTAAACAAGCTATTGAGTTTTTAAATAATGAGAAATTTTCAAGAGATACTAAATAGACTTTATTTCGTATTAACCAAGTTCAATTGATTGCAAAAAAATCATCTGTTATGCCCAAATGTTTCCTTCATAAAAATATTGTGGTACAGTTTTATAGGGAATTTATTAAATATGCATAGACTTTTTGTGTTCTGAAGGAATCCCTTAAAGAAAGCATTTTTTACTTTTACATCGTTTTAGAGGAGATATTTCAATCGCAATAAACGTTCATTGGATATGATAATTTTATAATCTTCAAACTACTTTGCATCTAGAATAGTTTTGATCATTTCAATGACAAATAAAATTTTCACATAACTTCTATTTTGAGAAAGATATTAAAATTCCTATTTTGCGGAATCTATTACTCATTGATAACAAAAGGAGAAAGAATGAAGCGACTATTTATCTTATCAGCATCTTTAATATTTTTATTACTTACGAATGTTTTGTTTGCACAACATGATGATATTACTGGATTATGGAAAACAATTGATGACGAAACTGGAAACCCAAAATCTGTTGTAAAAATTTATTTGGAAGATGGGAAGCTCTATGGTGATATTGTTAAATTATTTAGAAAACCTGGCGAAGATCCAGAACCAGTATGTGATAAATGCGACGACGATGACCCTCGAAAAGACCAAAAAATTCTTGGTATGACGATTATTACTGATATGGAATTTGATGATGACGAATGGGAAGATGGTGAAATTCTTGATCCTAAAAAAGGTAAAACATACGACTGTAAACTTTGGGTCGAAGATGGAAAGTTACAAGTGCGTGGATACATTGCATTCTTCTACCGCACACAAGAGTGGATTAGATTTGAAGGTGAAATTTAGAGACCGTTCTAACTTAAATTATATTTGGCGTTCCTAAGGAACGCCTTTTATAAACTCTTCTTCTATTCAAATATAAACTTCAACCCATACACCATTGCTTCTGAGGGGCAAGTAAAGTGTGAACCTCCTTCAAACTCTCGCATTTTAATATTAGATTGTTTGTAATTACTATTTTCCAATCCTTGAACAATTTTATTTATTGGATTCAAGTATAATTTTTCATCCTCAAGACTACCGTATGAAATAAATAATTTAGCTTTTGATTCTTTAATCATCTCAAAGTTTTCAATTACTAATTTTTGAAAATTTTCCAAGTCGGGATATATATAAGGGCTTCCAGCAATATATCCATTAAACAATTTATTTTCAGTAAGAAATGTATACATTGTGAATAAGCCACCATATGAAAATCCGTTTATCACTCGTTCAGTAGGGTTAGTTCTATACTCAGAATCAACAAATGGTATTAATTCTGTTTTAATAAAATTTAGAAAATTTTCTCCTCCTCCACTGAGTTTTCTGCTCTCCAATTTAGAAATAGTATAATCCCGTTCACGCATATTCTCTTCATTGCTTGATAGCAGTGTACCATATCCAATTCCAACAATTATTACATCAGGAAGGTGTTTCCCAAATTGTAAATATCTAACTGTACTCCACGCCATTGTAAATGCAATATCTCCATCAAGAAGATAAATTACAGGATAAGTTTTATTAGACTCACTGTAATTCTTTGGGAGTTTTATGTATAGATAGTAATCATCATTAACTATATTCGAGTGAATTTTTTGTAACTCAGTATAGTTAGGTATTACTTCAGAATTATCAATATCATTTTTATCTATCTGCTGTCCGAAACTATAAACAGAATAAACTAAAAATAAAATTATCAGCATTAGTAATTGGTTCTTTTTACAATTCATCTTAGTTGGTCCTTTCATTAATGATTTATAGAATAGAGCTACAAGAGAATCTACACAATTTCTTGAGGTATTACAGCATACAAAATATTGCTTTTGGGGGAGGAAATTAAAATGAGAATTCCAATGTGGAATTCTCATATTAATTAAATTGTTTTACTGTTAATGCTTATGAGTGTGAAAATATATGGACTCAAATGTCTTCACACTTTTTCTTAAATTTTCAATTTGTGTTAGATCAATACTTTGTTTTGCTTTCATTGAAAATACAGATATTTCGTGAAGCGTCGTCAGCAACTTAACATACTTTTCGTATTTCTCTTTCTCCGATGAATCTGTAATTTTAACTTTTTGATGCAGAAAATATTGACTTACAATTTTCTGTATTTTTTTTGCATGTTCCTCTTTGTTTACAACCCAGCGAACTATTTGATTATAATTTGGAGTGGCTTCCTCAGATAATTTAATAATCATCTTCATTGATTTTTCTATAGTTGTTATGTGCTCATTTATTAGTGATACTCTAAGTGTGTCTTCATAAATTCCACATGGAATTTCGCAATGAGCATAAACATTTTGATTACTAATGAATTGTATAATTAAAACTACACCTAATACCAATACTACTTTTAATGTTTTCATGATCTCCCTTTGGTTATTATACTAGACCCTCTGTCTTGTTATTGCAAATTTAAGGAATTACTTTAATTATTCACAAGGAAACTAAGAAAAGCAAAAATAATTTATTAGCAAGTCACTAAAACAAAAACATCTGAAATTTCTTATTTAAAAATCTATTTGGAAGATGAAACACTCTGAGGTGAAATTCTTGATCCCAGAAAAGGGAAACATATGACTGCAAACTATGGATTGACGAAGGGAATCTCCAAGTTCGTGGATACATTGCATTCTATTTTGGAACGCCTTTTTTATTATCTAGATAACTTAAAGTAATTATTATTCAAAATAATCATTAAATCCATAGACCATTGCTTTTGATGGACATGTGAAATATGATTCACCTTTAAAACTTGTTTTATCATGTTATTTCCTTATGCAAACTTATGGATGATGTGTATTGTTAATCCCCCTAAAAACACTTCTAAAATATTTACTTGATTATTCAACCTTGCTATAGTATATTATACTATAGTAAAATTAACTATAGTATAATATAATGTAGAGCAAATGAATTATTCAAAAAATGTAGAAAAAACGTTAAATGAGTGGGATAAAGAGTATAAAAAGAGTTTTACTTCATATGTAATACTTCTTTTTCTTAAAACAGAAACGTTGTATGGTTATGAAATTAAGAATAAACTTGAGGAATTAACTAGCAACGCTATTTCATTTCAAGAAAGTGGTATTTATCAAATTTTAAAAAAATTAAATTCCAAAAAATTTGTTACGTCCGAAAAGCGTGAATCTAATAAAGGACCCATGCGGAAATACTATTCCATTACAGATGATGGATTGCAATTAATTGAACTATATACGACTCATTATGTCCTCCCAATTAATAAAGCATTGCAAGACCTAGTAAAAGAGAAATTTCCAGAATAATAATATTCAATTATAGGAGAATAAATAATGACTAGTCACCAAATGCCTGTATTAAAAATTGGTGAATTGGAAATAAAAGTCCCGATTATCCAGGGTGGAATGGGGGTTGGAATATCACTATCCAATCTAGCATCTGCTGTTTCTAATGAAGGGGGTATTGGAGTAATATCATCTATTGGCTTGGGGACCATGTTTCCTAAAGCTGGTAGTACTTATTCTGAAGCAAATAAAGCTGCATTGCAAAATGAAATAAGAAAAGCTAGGTTGTGTACAGACGGTGTTTTGGGAATAAATATAATGGTTGCAATCACTGATTTTGATGATATAATTAAAGTGGCTTTAGAAGAAGAGATTGATATAATCTTTCTTGGAGCTGGTCTGCCATTAAAGATTCCACAAAATTTATCTTTAGAATATTTGTTAAAATCCAAAACAAAAATTGCTCCAATTGTCTCTTCAGCAAGAGCAGCAAAAATAATTTTTGGTTTTTGGGAAAAGAGGTACAATCATGTTCCAGATGGAATTGTACTTGAGGGTCCTTTAGCTGGTGGGCATCTAGGTTTTAACAATCAACAAATTAACGATCCCGAGTATGCCTTAGAAAAATTATTGCCTGATCTTCTTGTAGTAATATCCGAGTTTGAAGAAAAATTTAATAAAGAAATACCAGTTATTGCTGCTGGTGGAATTTATTCGGGGAAAGACATTTATAAGTTTATTAAACTTGGAGCAAGTGCTGTACAACTTGGAACTCGATTTGTCGCAACTGATGAATGTGATGCTTCAGATGAATTTAAGAAACAGTACATGGATTGTAGCATTGATGATATAGGTATTATTGAAAGTCCGGTTGGACTACCAGGCAGGGGAATAGTGAATAAATTTCTCAAAGATGTTGCTTCTGGAATAAAAAAGCCATATACATGTCCCTTTAAGTGTCTTAAAACATGTGACTACCAAAATGCTCCATATTGTATTGCATTAGCTTTGATTAATGCTAAAAATGGTAAGTTAGAAAATGGTTTTGCTTTCTGCGGATCAAACGCCTTCAAAATAGAAAATATCATATCAGTAAAAAAGTTAATGAGTGATCTTCAAGAAGAATATGAAGCGGAGGAAATATTAGATCAAAGTGAAAATTTGAAAAACTTACATAAAGTTATATAATTTCATTCACAGTGAAGATTATAAAGCATTATCAGAAAACATTAATATAAAAGAATGATTAAATAATTATTGTACTAATAAATGTTTATCAATCGATTTAATAGGTATCTCTGGACTAAACATTTTTTATAATCATTCTGTGTGTAAGTATGTAATAATTGAGTTAACATCTTAAGATAATTTCGAATTGATAGTATTGAGATAACAGCCAAATATTTTGCGATTTGCTTAAAAGGATTAGAGTACACCTTTTTTACAAAAGAAATGGAAAGTGATTTGAAAAAGGAAGTAATCAAATTCTCAATATCTTATTTAGAGGAATAGACGTCAGATAAAAAATTTTATACCGGAATCGATCAAAAGACTAAAACGGTCGAATCTTTTACTTAAACAGATTGCATGGAGGATTATTATGAAGATATTACTTGTTTATCCAGAAACACCTTCTACTTTTTATAGCTTCACTAGTGCACTGGAGTTTATTTCAAAAAAATCAGCAGAACCACCATTGGGTCTTCTTACCGTTGCGTCCATGCTGCCTACAGAATGGAATAGAGAATTAATTGATATGAATGTAACCACACTTCAAGACAAACATCTGAGATGGGCTGATTATGTGTTTATTAGTGGTATGAATATTCATAAAACGTCCTTTGAAAAAGTGGTAGAGCAATGTAATAAAATAGGTGTAAAAGTAGTAGCTGGTGGACCTATGGTAACATTTGAATACGAAGAGTTTTCAGGAATAGATCACTTTATTCTAAATGAAGCTGAAATTACATTACCACAATTTATTGAAGATTTAGAAAATGGATGTGCAAAATTAGTTTATTCTTCATCCGAATTTCCGGAAATTTCATCAACACCAATTCCTCAATGGGAATTGTTAGATATGAATAAATATGCCAGCATGAGTCTTCAGTATTCAAGAGGGTGTCCATACAATTGTGAGTTTTGTAGTATCACAATATTAAACGGTAATAAACCTAGAACAAAAAGTAGCGGACAATTTATCAATGAACTTGAGGCACTATATAATACAGGCTGGCGGGGCGGAATTTTTATTGTAGATGATAATTTTATAGGTAACAAAAGAAAGTTAAAATTGGAACTGCTTCCAACCATAATCAATTGGTTAAAGAAAAGAGATTATCCATTCTCTTTTAGCACTGAAGTTTCCATTAATCTTGCAGATGACGATGAATTAATTCGCTTAATGGTCAATGCCAATTTCTATAGCACCTTTATTGGTATTGAAACCCCAAATAGCCAAAGCCTGGTGGAATGTGGAAAATCTCAAAATCTTAATAGAGATTTAGTTGAAGCAGTAAAAAAACTCCAGAGAAATGGGTTAATGGTTTCAGCCGGTTTTATTATTGGATTTGATAATGATCCACCGAATATATTTGAAATACAGAAAAAATTCATACAAAAATCTGGCATTACGACAGCTATGGTAGGGTTGTTGAATGTTCCCGTGGGAACAAAACTCTTTAATCGATTAAAATCTGAAAATCGATTAATAAATTCAACTAACGGAAACAACATGGATAGTGTCTTGGATTTTATTCCAAAAATGAACCCTCTAGAATTGGTAAAAGGTTACAAAGATGTTCTCAAGACCATCTATTCTCAAGAGGTATATTACGAGAGAATTAAAACTTTTCTTAACGAATACCAGCCTAGAATTAAATTTATTAAAGTATCCAAAAATGATATAAAAGCTATTTTTAAGTCATTTTGGAAATTAGGAATTTTGGAAAAAGGAAAACGTTATTACTGGAAACTTGTTTTCTTAAGCATTTTCAAGCACCCACATAAATTTACAACTGCAATGACTCTTGCTGTTTATGGGTATCATTTTAGACGTGTAGTAGAAATGATTTAGGTGAATATAACAAATTCATTAGCAGAACAATTACCCGATCAAGCAAATTGAGGAGGAAAAATGAAAGACAATTATAGCGTTTCGGAAATTATTTCTATCTATAATGAAGAGAGTATTATCAGTGGTGTTGTGGAGACGGTTCTGTTTTATAATTCAGTTGATGAAGTTATTGCAGTTAATGATGGTTCCTAAGAAATGAGTGTAAAACTTATGCTTCTGTAGGACAAAAAAGAGTTAAAAATAAGAGATGGTTTTAGGATATTCTATAATTATACGAATGGTAAAAACCATGGCAGAAAGAGAAGGAGTGGATTAAATAGTCAGAGGGATTAAGCGTAAAAACAAGAAGGCAATATAATAATGAAGAAAGGATAAGAATAGTATTAGATGGTCTTCGTGATAAGATAGTATAGCTTCACTTTGTAGAAAAGAATAAATCTCAAAGAACCTATTATAGGCATTCTTGGATTCTAGGAATAAGCGCCTACAAAGCGATACTGAGCACGGAGCCACGAAGTGACAAAGAGAATTCCCCCAAATTAAAAAACAAGCCAATTTGGATACCTATAAAATTAATTGGATTTCACTTCTTTGATATCAACTCCAAGATTTTTTAATTCTTCTAACTTTTCATCTAGTAGTTTGTTCTGTTCTTCAAGTTTTTCAAGTTTATCATCAACTTCGGACTTACTCCAATAACCACGTTCTTCAAAATATTTTTTGAAAAGCCAATTATGTTTTAGAGCTTCCATATTTTCTGAGAAGGAGATCAATCCATCTTTTGCTGCCTCTGTGGATGCAGTTAGATTACTAACCATTACCTTTATTGAATCGTAGGTCTCTTCATCATTTAATAATTTGCCAATTGAACCTTCGCCACTTTCCACTCTCATTACAATATTTTTAATAGCGACTATTGATGTATCTATTTCGGAAAACACCTTATTAGCAGTACTGTTAGTTTGAACCACTAGTTCTGCAATCTGATCCATTTTAATAGTTATTGTATCTAAACTAGTTTTAGCGCTTTGCGTAATATCAACAGCAGCATTGTAAAGTTCATCATCATTTACCAATTTGCCAATCGAACCTTCGCCACTATTTATTTTATTAACAATACCTGAAAAATCTTTTGTTAAATCTCTAATGTATATAATAATTGCTTGAGTGTCCTCAATTACTTGTGTAATATTTAGCGGTGTCTTTGATTTAACAAAGCTACCTTCCCCAACAATTGCTTGGCTAGGAGATCCTGGCCTAATTGCAACAACTTTTTTACCTACTAATCCTTCTGTAACAATAGATGCTTCACTATCAAGGCGAATAAAATGTTGCAAAGATTTTTCAATATTCATTGTTACAATCACCGTTCCCAACGAATCTCCAGAGAGAACAATATTACTAACACTTCCAATTGTGAACCCACTTAAACGAACTGGAGCTCCAGTCTTTAGTCCCTCAACATTTTCAAATTTAGAATTAATAATTATTGTGTCGATAAAAAGAGATTCTTTATTACCAATTGTAAAAATTGATAATACAATTAAAAAAGAGCCTATAAAAATAAAAAGACCTAATTTTGCTCCCTCCAATGATTTAAACATAATATTCTCCTAAAAGGATTTATCCTTCTATAATTTCACTACTAAAAAAGTTTCTTAATAATTTATCATTTGATGATGTTAGTTCATCAATTGTTCCTTCTTTTATAATACTTCCGTTGTGAAGCACAATAGCTCTATCAGCAATAATTTCAGCACAAAGTAAATCGTGAGTTACAACAATTGAAGTCATATTTAATTTTTTCTGCAATTTTAAAATAAGAACACTTATTTCTTTTGATGTTATCGGGTCAAGACCTGTAGTTGGTTCATCGTAAAACATTATTTTTGGCTCAGTAATAATAGATCGTGCAAGCCCTATTCTTTTTCTCATACCTCCAGAAAGCTCGGATGGCATTTTATCAACAGATTCTTCCAAGCTTACCATTTCTAAAGTAGAAATAACTTTTTGATCAATTTCATCCTGTGTAAATTTAAAATTTCTCTTCAATGGAAATTCTAAATTTTCTCTTACAGACATTGAATCATAAAGAGCTGCACCTTGAAACAAAAATCCCAAAGACTTTCTAAATTCACTAAGTTTTTTCTGTGATAGATTTATTATACTTTCACCATCAACTAAAATATCACCACTATCCGGTTGTAAAAGGCCTACAATACATTTTAATAAAACACTTTTACCAGTACCACTTTGTCCAAAAACGATAAAATTTTCGCCACTATTAATATCAATTGAGACTCCATCTAATACTGTTAATGCATCAAAACTTTTCTTTAAATCTCTTATTTGAATTAGTGGCTTATTCATAACTTCTCTTTATCCTAAAGTTGGCCAAAACAATAATGTCAGTTTAACCATTATCATGTCAACAATTAGTATTAATAATGATGCCATTACAACTGCTGTAGTTGACGCACGCCCCACACCTTCTGTTCCGCCATCCGCAGTGTACCCTTTATATGCACCAACAATTCCAACTATATATCCAAAGAAAAAAGTTTTTATCAACGCAGGTATTAAATCACCAAAAGCAATTGAAGCAACAACAGCATTTTTGTAATAGATAAAACTCATATTGTCTGTTAGAGTTACTGCTATAAAAGCACCAAATAAGGAAATCATTATAACATAGATTGATAAAATTGGTAATATCAAGGTAGTAGCAACTACTCGAGAAACAACAAGATATTTAAATGGATTAACAGCTGAAACTTCCATTGCATCAATTTGCTCTGTAACTCTCATTGAAGATATTTCTGCACCAATACCAGAACTTACTCGACCGGCAAAAATTAAAGCCGTTAAAATCGGGGCTAGTTCTCTTATAATTGTTAAAGACACTGTTGCCGGTAAAAAATCTGTTGCACCAAATCTTTGTAATACTGGATATGATTGAAGGGCAAGTACAAACCCTAGTATTACTCCCATAATACTAACAATAGAAAAAGTTTTGACTCCCAGTTCATTCATGTGTTTTTTTATTTGATCAATCTCTACAGGAAAGGTAAAGAGTTGTTTAAAAAACTCAATATTAAAAACTGTTAAACCACTAATGTTTGCGAAAAAATTAATAAGTTTTTCACTAAAGGTTGCATTTCGTCGATATTTAATTTTAGGAATGTTCATCTATTTTTATTAAAAATATAAGCTACAAAATAACAATTAGTTGATAATAGTAAAAATCTATTTTGGAATCTTTCACACTTCATTCTTTTGCACACATATTTTCAAAATTTACAGTAAAATTGAAAATCTAAAATTTGTGAATATCCATTCATTATTTTTCAATATAAGGAAGAAAATTTCAAGTATATATTCAAAACAATCCTCTTCTAACTAATAATACTTTGAATAGGAGTACGATTTCACTATTTTTGGAGCTAATTTTTTTTAATTATGTAAGATATGTATTATGATGTTTAAGAGAAGAACTCACACTTGTGGCGAATTAACAGAAAAAAATATTGGTGAAAAAATAGTCTTAAATGGATGGGTTGATACTCGCCGTGATTTAGGAGGTGTTATTTTCATCGATTTAAGAGATAGATATGGAATTACACAGGTTATATTTGAACCTACTTATAATTCTGAAATGCATGGAGAGGGTTCAAAACTAAGATCAGAATACGTTGTTGCTATTGAAGGAACAGTACGTAAACGTCCTGCTGATACAGAAAATTCAAATATTCCTACTGGAATGATTGATGTTATGGTGGATAAAATAATTCTTTTGAATGAAGCAAAAACTCCTCCCTTTCCAATACATAAAAGTGGTGAGGTAAATGAGGATATTAGATTAGAATATCGTTATTTAGATCTACGTGGCGAAAAAATGCAGAAAAATATGCTGATGCGAAGTAAAATGTATAATACTGTTAGAAACTACTTTAATGAGAGTGACTTCCTTGAAATAGAGACACCTTATTTAATGAAATCTACACCAGAGGGTGCTAGAGATTTTCTAGTTCCAAGTAGAATTCATCGTGGAAAGTTTTATGCTTTGCCTCAATCACCTCAAACTTACAAGCAGCTTTTGATGGTTTCTGGATTTGATAAATATTTTCAAATAGTAAAATGCTTCAGAGATGAAGATTTACGTGCTGATCGTCAACCAGAGTTTACTCAAATTGATATTGAAATGTCATTTGTCGATCAGGAAGATATTTTCTCGATGGTTGAAGGTTTGATGGTAAAACTTTTTAAAGAAACTAAAAATCAAGAATTAGAGACTCCAATTAAACGAATAGATTTCCATGAAGCTATGGAAAAATATGGAAGTGATAAACCAGATCTTCGCTTCGATTTGGAAATGAAAACACTTAACCATGTCTTTAAAAAATCTGAATTTAGAGTTTTCAAAGATTCTTTAGAACGTGGTGGAATAATTACTGGCTTACTTGCTGAAAAATGTGGTGATTTTACCCGAAATCAACTTGATGTTTTAACTAATTATGTAAAACAACTTGGTGCCGGTGGTTTAATCTGGATGCGTGTTAAAGAAGATGGTCTTGAAGCTCCTGTTGCAAAGTTCATGACTGATGAAGAGAAAAATGGAATAATTGATAGTTTGGGTGCAAAACCTGGAGATTTAGTATTTATTATTTCTGGTCCTAAAATGAAGTCACTCTCTTATATGGGTTCCCTTCGTTTGGAAATTGCTAAAAGATTAGACTTAATAAAACCAGATGCTAAACCTGCACTTTTATGGGTTACTAACTTTCCACTTTTAGAATGGGATGAAGATACAAAACGATTCTATGCTATGCATCACCCATTTACTTCTCCAAATCTTGATGAAGTTGATAAGTTAGATACTAGTCCTGGCGATGTAAATGCCCGTGCATACGACTTAGTGTTAAATGGAAATGAAATTGCAGGTGGTTCTATTAGAATTCATAATGCAGAATTACAATCTAAAATGTTTGATGCTCTTGGAATTTCGAAAGAAGAAGCTGATACAAAATTTGGATTTTTAATGAATGCATTTAAATTTGGTGCTCCTCCTCATGGCGGAATTGCTTTTGGATTTGACAGACTTGCAATGCTATTTGCTGGTGAGGATTCAATCCGTGATGTAATTGCATTCCCTAAAACAAGTAGTGCATCCTCCTTAATGGATGATTCCCCATCCAATGTTGATGAAGACCAATTAAAAGAACTGCACATAAAAGTTAAATAATACTCTACACAAGCTTGGTATAAATACTGAGCTTGTATAGTTTCTATATATTTGCTTTTTATTTAAAACCCCAAATTTTTAAAAACCATGCGTAATAATTACTTGTTTTGTAAAATGTACACGTAATTATTACCTCTACTTTTTATTACATGTAAATTTTACGTGTAAGTATTTCTGTTTTTAGCATTTATGATATAAATTTCATCTACGTACTAATTTTTTAGGTGGATTATATATTACTCCCAACATCTCTTTCATTTAATATTTTTCCTTTTTTTAATCAAAAAATAATATTGCACGAAGAGGAAATACTCACTTTTGTTTCCTTTTTGTTGATAAAAGTTCTCTCCTAAATTAAATCCATTTTCTGGCATTATACTTGTGTTACATGCAAGAAAACTAAATTAACCAAAAGGAAGCAAAATGGGACAACAGCAATTATTACTTATTATACTTGGCGTGATAATTGTAGGAATTGCTATTGCAGTCGGTATTAACATGTTTACTGCTAATGCCATTGAAGCAAAAAGAAACAATGTTACAAATGATCTTATACATCTTGCAAGTGAAGCCCAGAAATATTACAAAACCCCCTCAGCGATGGGTGGTGGATCAAGTAAATTTACTGGTTGGAGAATTCCGGCAATGCTAAGAACAAATGCAGATGGAAATTTTACTGAAACTGTTTCTGACCAAAGCGTTCTTATCATCGGAATTGGAAATGAGGTTGTACAAGGCAACGATTCAGTAGAAGTAAGAATAACTGTATTGCCAAGCGAATTTACTGTAAATATTATAAACTAACATAAATAACATTCTTTAACAAACAAAGGAGTAACAAATGGGACAACAACAATTATTATTAATCGTACTTGGTGTAATTATAGTAGGTATTGCAGTAGTTGTAGGTATTAACGTATTTACTGCAAGTAGTCTTCAAGCAAACAACAACGCTGTAATCTCTGATTTACAAACTATTGGCTCAATGGCTCAACAATATTACAGAAAACCAACTGCAATGGGTGGTGGTGGAAATACTTTCACTGACTGGGAAGTTCCTGCTTCATTAGATTCAACAGCAAATATGGGTGGAGTAATAGTAGCTGTAGTTGCAGCACAAGTTGTAACACTTACAGGAACTGGTACTGATGATAACGACGGTGGTGATGCTTTATCTGTAGTTGTTTCGGTAACACCTACGGCTATCACAGTTACATCTACAAATGTAAACGACTAATTTTACTTTAGTTACGATAGTATTTTTAAGGCTAACAGACTGAGAATGTTTGTAACAATTACTACCCCACATAATGCAAATTGTGTGGGGTTTTGTTTTTTAATGATAGATATGAGATACAAGATTTGAGACAAAAGAGTAAAGGACAGTTATGGATTGGTATTTGTGTTTCTCTTTAGTAAAACTTTTAAGTTTGTATGAGTATTTGGATTTAATTTAGTTTAGATTTATATTCATTAATATGTTAAATGAAAAATTAAATATTGAAAAAATTATATCGCATTGGAGAGAAACTTCAGATGAAGATTATTATACTATGCATGCAATGTTTAATTCTAAATCATATCATTGGGCATTGTTTTTAGGGCACATTTCTTTAGAAAAACTACTTAAAGCTTATTTTGTAAAAACAAAAAGGAAACAAGCTCCACCCATTCACAATTTATATCGCTTGGCAGAGGTGAGTGATTTAGATATAACCGATAAGTATTCTGATTGGTTAGACACAATAACTCAATTTAATTTACATGCCAGATATGATGATTATAAACGAGAGTTTTACCATAAATGCACAAAAGAATACACAACTTTATGGTTTGAAAAAATTAAGGAACTTAGGGAATGGATCAATCAAAAATTAGAAAAATAATACAATTATTTGCAAATAGAGTAAAAAGTAAATATAAAAATTCAAAAATATTTCTATTTGGTTCATATGCAAAAGGAACAAATCATGAAGAAAGCGATATTGACATTGCTGTAATATTAAATGATTTTGATGATTTAATGAATACTCAACATGAATTAATGAAAATAAGAAGAAAAATAGATAGCCGAATTGAACCACACCCATTTAGAGCTGCTGACTTTAACGAATCAAATCCTTTAGCTTATGAAATAATGCAACATGGAATAGTTATTAATTAAGGCTGAGTTCTAATATAGACAGGAAATAATCCATTATAGGATAATTTCATCGTCATTTCGAAATGCGGTGCATTGAGTTTACCGAAATGAGCTTGTTTTGTAGCGATTGAGAAATATCTAACTATTTACAAGATTTCTCATCCCGCCTTACGAGATTAGAAATGACAAATTCTTTGTAACATTGCGATTAAATAATGCTGAGATAATTAGAACTCAACCATTTGAATTTTCATTTATTTTCGCTATTCCAAAACCCTCAAAACAATTTTTGATGGATATTTTTCAGAATGAAAAACTCTCTGAGTTGCCCTCTGAAATTCCTTCTCATCTGCATTATAAATATCACAGAAAGTCTGTGGATTTCTATCAAATAAAGGAAACCAACTGCTTTGTATCTGCACCATTATTTTATGTCCCTTTAGAAAAGTATGGTGTGCATCATTTAGTGTGAATTTTACTTTAGTCACTTCATTTTGCACAAATGGCTCTGGATTCTCAAGGCTATTTCTAAACTTTCCCCGCATTATTTCGCCTCTAACTAACATCTGATAGTTCGCCAGACTTGTTCCACTTGAACTACTTTCAGTTAAATTACCTGGGAAAACGTCAATTAGTTTTACAATCCAGTCAGAATCTGTTCCAGAGGTAGAGACAAATAGTTCAACTTCAATTTGCCCAGCCAAAGTTAGCTCATCATTTAACAGATCGCTTTCAAAAGAGATTACATCAGGTCGGGAAGAGACAAATCTCTGATCTTCTACCATATATGTTTTATTATACATCGTTCTTGTCTTGTGAAACTTTGCGGTATATGGTACTGGGTTTTTAGGGTCACTAATATATTCTGTAAAATTAACTTTTGAATTACTATTCTGATTTAACAACTTTGAATTTCCTCCAAAATAAAAATCAATTAACTTTGAATTTCTAGGTGGCCATTCATCAAAATGATTCCACTGGTTTGTACCAGTTTCAAAAACAGTAATTTCTGATAGCTCACCTTCTCCCTTTCCTTTTAAATGATATTGGAAAAACTTCAGTTCTAAATTATTTTGGTAGTATTTACTTGTATTAGATTCAAATTCTAGATTTCCAAAAGAACTCCCATCACTTCTAGCCCAACCACCATGTGCCCAAGGGCCAACGACTAAAATATTATAAGCATTGTTGTTTTTTTTCTCTATGGTTTTATATGTATTCAAGGAACCGTATAAATCTTCATTGTCATACCATCCACCAACTGTCATAACAGCTGGTTTTACATTATTAAAATAATTTAATGTGTTTCGAGATTTCCAGAACTCATCATAAGTTCCATGTTTTACAAAATCATTCCAGAATGAAATTGAGTTGTAAAAATAGTTTTTGTTAATATTTTTAATTGGGCCAATATCTAAAAAGTAGTTGTACGAATCCCCTGTTAAATCAACAATTCGCATAGTCCGAGAAGTTGTAGGTTCTGGTCTTTCAACTCCGAAACTTGAAAAGAAAACATAAGAAAGAGAGAGCGTAAAAGCACCGTTGTGATGCATATCATCACCCACAAACCAATCAGCAATTGGAGCTTGAGGGGAAACGGCTTTTAAAGCAGGATGAGATTCGTTCAATGACATTGCAGCATAAAATCCTGGATAAGAGATTCCCTTAATTCCTACCTTCCCATTATTGTTTGGAGTATTATTAATAAGCCACTCAATTGTATCATAAGTATCTGAAGCTTCATCGAATTCTTTATCCGTTTTATCTTTAATGTAGGGTCGCATATCTACAAATTCTCCCTCCGACATATATTTGCCACGAACATCCTGATAAACAAAAATGAATTTTTCTTCAGCAAGATATTTTGGGAAATTTCTAAATTTATCATCTTCATATGGACGTGAGCTGTAGGGAGTGCGAGTCATTAAAATTGGGTATTGTTCTGAGTCATCTATCGGAGAATAAACAACCGTGAATAGTTTTGTTCCATCTCTCATCTCAATCATATAATCTTGTTTGGAATATAATTCCTTAACAGATTTATTCTGAGAAAAAATTGTAATGGAAATAAAGAGTAAAAGAATTGAATAACGTAATCTGAGAATCATAAAGAACTCTAATATTTATTAAAGGTAATTATAGTTGAAATGAAGCTCCCCGCCGCGAGCGGACGGGGTATCAAAAGATAGTGCTACAGAAA
>CBDUTO010000012.1:0-51942 GCA_965370315.1 uncultured Melioribacteraceae bacterium | reverse complement strand
AGAACCTTTCTTCGACTTAATTAAAGGAATGGAGATGGATATCCAGCAAAGTAGATATCCAACAAGTGATGATTTAATGAAGTACTGTTATAGAGTTGCAGGCACGGTTGGCTTAATGAGTATTGAAATATTTGGATATAAAAGTATCTCTACCAGAAAGTATGCAATCAACTTAGGTTATGCAATGCAACTCACAAATATTTTGCGTGATATTAAAAAAGATGCAAAAATTGGTCGTATATATTTACCTCTTGAAGATTTAAAGAGATTCAATTACTCTGAGGAAGAATTATTTTCAAATGTTTATAATGATAACTTCGTTGCATTAATGAGTTATGAAGCTAGTAAAGCGAAGGAATATTTCAGTAAAGCTAATAGGGCATTGGATATAAGTGATAAACCATCATTGTTTGCTGCTAGAGCAATGCAACATATTTATTTCAATTTACTAAAAAAATTGGAAGCAAAGAACTTCAATATTTATTCTGAAAATATTAATGTTGGAAAAACTGAAAAAGCAGCAATTGCTGTTGGTGTTTGGGCGAAGTACAATTTAGTCTATTAAGAAAGAAGTGTTAAAGTTTTAAGTGCCCAAAGTTATAAGTTAAGAGACTAAAAAATAACTCTTTTAAATTTCTAGCAAAAAAATGAAAAACAAAAATCGAATAGAAAAGGTTCTAATTATAGGTGGTGGTCTTTCAGGGCTGTCTTCTGCGGTATTCCTTTCAAATGCAGGATATCAGGTTGAACTAATTGAAGCATCTCCAAAATTAGGTGGTAGAACATACTCCTTCAACTATAAAGGATCCAATGTTGATAATGGTCAACATATATTAATGGAGTGCTACTTAAACACTCTTGAGTATATTGATTTAATTGGCTCTCGAAAACTTTTTGATTTTCAACAAACTCTTTCTATTAATTCTATTGATGCTAGTGGTAGTAAATACATACTTAAAATTCCTAAATATCTCTATCCACTGAATAATATTTTAGGGTTTCTCAAGTACAAACTATTTACACTGAAAGAGAGAATAGAAATTATCCGGTTACTTATTAAGATTAAATTTTTAGATGAAAAAGTAGCAAAAGATAAAACGTTATATGAATTTCTAGTCGATCAGAATCAGTCTGAAAAAATTATTTCAATGTTTTGGGATACTCTCGCAATTAGTACGATGAATACTGAACTAAAGCTAGCTTCTGCAGAAATGTTTATTCGAATAAGTAAAATTATTTTCTTCTCAGGTAAAAAGGAAGCAAATATTGTTATCCCGAATGTTGATTTAAGTAGAAGCTTGGTTGAACCTGCTCGTGAAAGAATTATAAAAAACGGAGGGAGAATATCAACATCTGAGAAAGCTACTGGTTTTATTTTTGAACATGAAAAAATAGTTTCAGTCCGTACAAATAAAAGGGAAGTATCAAATTTCGATATTGTAATTTCTGCAATGCCATGTTATGGACTAGAAAAAGTATTGCTCGAAAATGGTCTTCACAAACTTAAGATTCCTAATCTAAAATATTCTCCAATTGTATCAGTCCATGTATGGTTAAATGAAAATCCACTAAGTGAAAAGATGTATAACCTAATAGATGGTGAATTTGACTGGCTATTTAATCATGGAGAATATATCACTTTAATTAAAAGTTCAGCTGAAAAACTTGTTACTATAAATAATGATAAAGTTATTAAGATTGTGTTCTCGGAATTAAAAAAATATTTTACTATATTAAACAATATAGTAATTAAGGATTACGTCGTGTTAAAAGAGAAACGCGCCACTTTTATTTCAGACCTTGATTCAATCGAAAAACGCAATTCTATATCCAATCCATATTCAAATCTGTTTTTAGTTGGAGATTGGACAAATACTAAATTGCCAGCAACTATAGAAGGTGCAATAAAAAGTGGTAAAGATGTAGTTGGAAAAATTATCTTGTTATAAATTTGTTTAATTATTAATTCAAAATGTGGAGGTTAAAATGTCTAATTTAAAAGAAAAATTAGCTGCAAAAATTGACGCACATCGTCCAAGAACCGTTAAGCTTTTAAAAGAATATGGTGATACAGTAGTTGGCGAAGTAACCATTGCACAGGTAATTGGTGGAATGCGTGGTGTAAAAAGTTTAACCACAGATATATCCTATCTTGATCCAATGGAAGGTATCAGATTCCGTGGGTATACAATTCCTGAAGTATTAGAAAAATTACCTAAAGTTCCGGGTGGTGAAATGCCATATGTTGAAGGATTTTTCTATCTTTTACTAACAGGAGATATTCCTAATGAAGAAGAAGTGGCTGCTGTAGCAGAAGAATTTAATACGCGTAAAAAAGTACCTCAATATGTATTTGATATGTTAAGAGCTATGCCTAAAGATTCTCATCCTATGGCTATGTTTTCTGCAGCAATTCTTTCAATGCAACGGGAATCGAAATTTTCGAAAGAGTATGAAGCTGGTCTAAATAAATTTGATTCGTGGAAGCCAACATATGAAGATGCTATGGATTTAGTAGCAAAACTTCCTGAAATTGCGGCATTTATTTATCGATATAAATATAAAGATGATGCAATTATAGATGCAGATCCAAATCTTGATATGGGTGGAAACTTTGCTCACATGATGGGTATTGATGCACCTTACGATGATGTAGCTCGTATGTACTTTATACTTCACAGTGATCACGAAAGTGGAAATGTATCTGCTCACACTGGCCATCTTGTTGGAAGTGCTCTTTCAGATATGTATTACTCAATATCTGCAATGGTTAATGGTTTGGCTGGGCCACTTCACGGATTGGCAAATCAAGAAGTTCTCCGTTGGATTCAAGGTGTAATGGATAAAATGGATAATAAAGTTCCAACAGAAGAAGAAATGAAAAAATTTGTTTGGGAAACATTAAACTCAGGACAAGTAATACCTGGCTTTGGACATGCTGTACTTAGAAAAACAGATCCAAGATATGCAACTCAAAGAGATTTCTGTGTTAAACATTTACCAGACGATCCAATTTTTGAATATGTAAATGTTCTCTATAATGTAGTTCCTGATATTCTAGTAGAGCAAGGTAAAGCCAAAAACCCATGGCCAAATGTTGATGCACAATCTGGTGTTATTCAATGGCACTATGGACTTAAAGAATATGATTTCTATACTGTTCTTTTTGCTGTTGGTAGAGCGCTTGGTGTTGCAGCGAACTTAGTATGGGATAGAGCTTTAGGTTATGCGCTTGAAAGACCTAAATCACTAACAACAGATATGTTAGAAAAAATTGCTGGAATTAAATAATTAGATAACATTAATTTATTCTAGAAAAGGGATGCCAATTGGTATCCCTTTTTTTTTTAGTTTAAAGGATTGAATTAAACAACGGATTTAAAATGACAACAGATATTTTAATTACTAAATTGAACTTTATCCAGCAAACAATTTTCAAAGGAAAAGCTGGAATAGAAGAGAATGAAATATCTGAAATTTCAAAAGAGCTAAATAATATATTTTCAGATAAAGATAATTTTTCTCATCTGTTAGCCAATAGAAAATATGAAGTATTCAGTGAAATTTTACAAGCTCTTCCAACATCATTATTAACCGATAGTATCTTTGCGGAGTTGGATGTCGAAAAACTTTATGACTTTAGTCTCTTTATGATTGAAGAAACAAAGAATGACAATAGTAGAAATGAATCCATAATCATTATACATGAGTTGCTAAACATTTTCAGATACTCAACATGGCTTCAAAAAATTAGTAACATTAAGAAATGGGAAGAACTATTTGCTGATTTAATTGAATCAAGTAATTATAATTTTAGAATTTTGTTTACTCAAAGAGTTCGCGATTATTCCGACAAAACTCTTTTTAAGGTAATTAAAGGGGAGAGGTATGAAGAATACTCTTGGGACAGGGTAAATAAATCTGTACAGAAATATTCGAATAGTTTAAGAAGCTGCTTAAAAGGATTACCAACCGAAGATATGGATGTTGCGTTTCTTATGGAGAATAGCATCGATATGGCTTTGCTTGATATTGCTTCTCTCTATAGCGGAATCAGAAATGTTATGGTACCTGCAAATTCGGTGTCTGCGCATATTTCATTTATTCTAAATCAATCTAAAACCCCTATTGTGATAGCCTCAAATGAAAAACAGCTTTCTAAAATAAAAGCTATTAAGCATGAGCTTAAATATTTAAAAAATGTGATTTTGATAGAAGGAAAAAGTATTGAAGAGTGGGTAATACCTTTTAGCGAATTTCTTTCAAAAAGCAAAAATAATTTTGAAGAGATTCAAATAAACATAAATGATTTAACATCACTTATGTACACATCGGGAACAACTGGTGATCCTAAGGGAATTATGTTTTCTCAGATGAACATTGTCTATAAGCGCTATATGCGGGCTATGGCTCTACCCAAAATATCTGATAAAGACCGCTATCTTTCCTTCCTTCCTCTCTTTCATACTTTTGGAAGATTCTTGGAACTCACAGGTGCTATATTTTGGGGAGCAGAGTATTGCTTTATGGAAAATCCTTCGGTTGAAACAATGATCTCTAATATGAATCTTGTTAAGCCAACGATATTTATCTCCATTCCAAAAAAATGGTTGCAGTTATATGATGCAGTTAGTGCTCGTGTAAACATTGAGCTTGATTCAGAAGAAGAGATTGAAAAAGCAGTGATTTCGGTAACGGGTGGTAATCTTACTTGGGGTCTTTCAGCCGCTGGGTTCTTACCTTCAGAAGTATTTACGTTTTTCCAAAAACATGGAGTTACTTTAATGAGTGGGTTTGGGATGACAGAAGCAACTGGGGGAATATCAATGACTCCTCCTGGGGAGTACTATACTAACTCTCTTGGTACATCTTTACCTGGAATTGATATGAAAGTTGCAGAAGATGGAGAACTACTTATTCAAGGTAAATACGTCATGCTTGGGTATTATCAGCAGGATGATTCCATTACCTTTGATGAAGAAGGTTGGATGCCAACTGGTGATATTATGAAGCAGGATAAAAATGGTTTCATTGAAATTATAGATAGAAAAAAAGAGATATATAAAAACATAAAAGGAGAGACAATTGCTCCTCAAAAAATTGAAAACTTCTTCCGAGATTTTGAAAATATCAAACAAGTATTTCTAGTTGGTGATCATCGACCATTTAATACATTACTCATCTATCCTAACTATGCCGAGGCTAAAACATTTTTTGATAAAATGGATGACAACCAAAATCATGATTATTTCTCTTCAATAATAGTAACGGTTAATAATTTTATAGCCCCTTTCGAACGGATTGTTAATTTCAAAGTAATTGATAGAGCATTTGATCTTGAACTTGGAGAGTTAACTCCGAAGGGGACGTACAAAAGAAGAGTGATTGAAAACAACTTTGAAGAAGTTATTGAATCGATGTATGAAAAGACTCATACAAATATACAAGTTGGAAAAATTGATGTAAAAATTCCTAATTGGTTCCTTCGTGAAAAGGGTAGTTTGAGTAGTAACGTTATTGCGATTGGAAACAAATTAGTGTTCCCAAAATTAAAGAAACAGTTAGTTATTGAAATGGTTGATGAGGATAAACTGAATGTTCAGATTGGTGGATACGTTTACAAACTGAGAAATCATCAATTAGACTTACAACCACTATTAACAAATGCTTCCTTATGGTTGGGTAATAAAGAGCTATACGATTTTGCTGGGAACTCTATAATTCAATGGACAAGAAAGCATGCTACTGAAGACGGAATCTCGTTTATTGATACATCCTACATTCTACACAGAAATGAAGAACTTGCTACAGAAATGGAAAAGTATATTTCAGTTGGTGAGGATTCATTGCAAGGCCTCCATAAGGCATTACTAATTTTACAATGCGATTCGTTTAATTTAACACATTCTGATATTCATTACTTAGCAGAATACGGAATTCAATACTTAGCACAAATTATATCAGATAATCTAAGTGTAAATTATCTGCTAGCAAAAACAATTTTACTTCGTCCTAATATTAGTAAACTTGTTAAAATTAGGCGTGAGATGCTGAAGTTGATTTTTGTGCACAACTTAGAATTTAATCTCAGAGATGTACTTAATTTATACCTCGATTTTGATATTGATCTTATTGTGAAGGATGTAATTAGTTCTGCTGTTGATAATATTAGTAACAATATTTTTATTGAAGTAATTGAACAAGTTCTCAGTGATAGGCTGACAAACTATAAACGAGCAGAAGATGTCAATCTTACATGTTACCCAACATTGCTAAATATGGTTAGTCAGTTTGGAATTTTTCATCCAACAACTTATGAGAGATTACGGCAAATATTAGTAAACCTACAGTTAATGAAAGAACACTCTACACTTGCAAAGTTGGCTTGGGAGGCTAGGTTTAATCTGCGAGTTGGATTTAGAGAATGGCTTGGAAAGAACCAAAAAATCGCTGTAGATATGGAGACAGGTGATGAATATAGATGGAGCGATGTTCTTGTTTTCGAGGATGGAATTGTACAACGCGATGTACAATTACTTACTGAGGCAATAACTGAATCACCAATAGTAAGAGAAGCAATATTTCTCTTTTCAAAAGGGAAACTTATTCGCCTTTCAAATATTTTACCTAGTGGTGTTTGGATAAGTTTTATGAGAGAGTATCATAATAAAACTCTATACCGAGTAT
Organism: uncultured Melioribacteraceae bacterium; assembly: GCA_965370315.1. GTDB lineage: Bacteria > Bacteroidota > Ignavibacteria > Ignavibacteriales > Melioribacteraceae > 1-14-2-50-31-20. The sequence goes on along the minus strand of CBDUTO010000012.1, from coordinate 45,255 downwards.
CTGTTCAAACTAGATACGAAGGTGCTTTCGATATTGTTTTAACAATTAACAGAGATAGAATTGATGAGGATATTTACAAAGAAGTGAATTGGCTTGTTATGGCTGGATCCAATATTATTGCAAAAGATTTAGTTGAAGATTTTGGAGGATATTGGAGAGATTACAAAATCTGGACAAATCAATATAATTTAGGAAACAATGTCGCAAAAATTATTAGCCGAGAGATAAGAAAGAAAGATGATTACACGAAAGAGAGAGTTAAACAATTATGGCCTTTCTTTATTTGGAATGCTTCAGTCGCTAATTTTAATTTCTGGCTCGTAAGTGGTAAACGCTCTGTACTAACTGATAGTACTACCAAAAATTTTATTATTCCATCTCATGATTACCAAACGGGTACTAAAATATTATCTCTATCTGAAACAATTCCATTTGAAAGTGTTGCTCAGTTAATTAATAGTTTCTATGAGGATTTTATTTTAAAGACAATTGAAGAGTACGACTTTCTACAAAATAAAAAAATATGGAGCTATATATTCTCTGGAGTAATTGATGCTATAGGAGAGGTTGAAGGTCTTGAAATTTTAATCCAATATAAGAAAGAAATTTCTGGGACAGATACGAATGATAATCGTATGGCTTTTCTTAATAATATGATTTCGGTTGTTGAAAATCGTAAATTTTTACCAAAGAGATTATACTTTGCAATAAAGAGATTCCATAGATGGTATAAGATTAACGATGATGCTTCTTTTACTGCTCAGGCTGAAATGTTAAAGGAGCTGTATTTAACTTATCGAATGAATGAATTAGAGAAAACTTATCCAGAAGTAAGAACCAGATTTTTCTCTGAAACCGTATTTCTAAATTCTAGTAGTAAAACAAAGGATGTACTTAATAGATTAGCTTCTGAATACCATGGAAAAAGTGAAATGGATAAAGATGTTTTGCTTAAACAAATTAGTACTCTGCAAGCAGAATATGACTTGAGTGAAAAGGAGAAGTTTTTCTTGGCTCGTTTAAGTTTCCCACATCTAAAGCCAACAGTAAGCGCAGACTTCATGAAGGTAAAAGGTGAGATATCACCTGGAGCAAATTTAGTAATTAGAATAAATGATTATGATGGAAATCCATTCCTTATACGAATGCCTGTTACACCTAAAGAAATATCAAAATTACACAAACTATTTATTGATGCAAATTTATTAGTTAGTTTCCAAAGCAAGCATAATTTTTTAATTGCAATTTCAGAAAGAGGATTTATAATTGGGGGACTATTCTATCTAAAATCTTCAAATGATACTGTATATATGGAAAAAATTGTTGTCTCCGATCACTATCGAAGGAAGGGGATTAGTGATTTATTGATGAATGAATTTTTTGAAAGAATAAAAAGTGATGGATACAAATATGTAACTACCGGTTTTTTTAGACCTGAATATTTTTATCGATTTGGATTTAAAGTCGAGCGTAAATATTCTGGGCTAGTAAAAGAATTGGATGTAGAAATTGATAATAAAGAGTAAATAGAAACAAACCTTAGAGGTTTTAAAACCTCTAAGGTTTTGAGAATTCTTTTTCATTTTGAAAGCATTATTATTTTATTAAACGGATACAAATAGTTTCATATTTATCTGCTTTTTGTTTTAGTTGACGTTGTTTCTTTTCTTTTTAATGAAGTATCTGATTTAGTTTTACTTTTTGATTTATTCTCTTTTGCATTATTTCTGCTAGTCGAATTACTCGTATTGGTTTTTATCTTTTGAGTATTTCTATTATTTCGTACTGTTTTACTTTTAGAAGATTTCTTTTTTTGAGTCTCCTTAAATTTTTCAGCTCTTGCCGATTTTTGCGTAGGAAAATCTTTCTCTTTTTTTGTTCCACTCTGTTTATTATAAACCTTCTTTATACTTCGTGCTTCCTTATCAGATTTATACTCTCTCTCTCTCTTTTTGATACTAGTTTCCTTCTGAAAAAATCTATCCGAATTGTTACTATAGGAAGTCGACCTATTATTTCTTGAATGTTCAGTTCTAATCTCAGAAGGTCTGAAAACTCTGACAGAATTTCTATCGTTATTTCTTGAATTTCTATTTCTAATACTTGAAACATTGTGCATCTCAGTTTCACGGATTTTTATTCTACCACGCTTTTCAATTTCTGATCGTCTAATACCCCTATTTACAATTCTTTTTCCTTTGTAATGATAATTTGTTAAATATTTTGTTCTACTGAAGAAATTTCTAACCTTATATTTATCAATATAATGGCTTCCTAAATAGTGATCTGTAAATCTATTGTAGTTCACAAATCTCCAACGAGAGTATGGTGAATGCCAACTAATAGAAAAATGAATTCCAGAATTTACAGTTAAGTACGCATATGGAGGTAATGGAGCCCATCCAACATAATTATCATCGTAGCGCCATTCAACCCATGCAGGTGCCCACTCATATCCAGGTGACCATACCCATCCGTAAAAATTATCATAATACCATCTTCCATAATGATAAGTAGCCCAACCAAATTCTTCGTATGAATCCCAGTACCATCCATCATTTGACCAAACCCATCTACCTTCCGAATATGGTGACCAGTTTCTACCAACACGTGCAGGACGCCACACATAAGAGTTATGATCTAGTTCTAACCATTCCCCATGAGGAGCTAGTGTTTGATAGAAGTAATTAAATTCAGAACTATTTACTGTATACCTTGCATTAGTGTTATTTGTAAATATAAAACAGAAAACAATCGATATTCCAATTAGCTTTTTCATCTGTTTAGAATAGTAAGATTTTGTCAGATGGTGCTCGCTTTTATAAGCATTTACTTTTGTGTCAATGTTTTTACTTGCTTGGTTCATGATTTCCTCCTATTACGTATTCATGCCTAACTAATCAATTGATGTGCCGAAATTATTTCTTGTAAATTAAGTTCAAAAACAAAGAAACAATTCTATGAGTGTATATTATTTAGGACAGTAGTGATATTGTATTTGTGAAGGAAGTGAAAATAATAATGTGCATTTTTTGAAAAGTATAATGTTTAAAGTTGTGAAACTCAAAATAAACTGATTTTTAAACCAATTATTTTAGAGATTGCAAGAAATTTTGTTATCTTTGAGTCCAAAGTTTAATTCCCAAAAAATTACGGTTATAATGAAAAACAAGAAAAATGTTAAGTATATTTTTGTTACTGGTGGCGTTGTGTCGTCATTGGGTAAAGGTATAACGGCAGCATCATTAGGGCTACTCCTAAAATCACGTGGTTACAGTGTAACTATTCAAAAGTTTGATCCATACATAAATGTTGATCCAGGTACAATGTCTCCTTTCCAACATGGTGAAGTTTATGTGACTGATGATGGAGCAGAAACAGATTTAGACCTTGGACATTATGAAAGATTCCTAGATGTTAGTATGAGCAAAGCTAACAATACCACAACTGGACAGGTCTATTTTAATGTAATTTCAAAAGAGAGAAGAGGAGACTATCTCGGTGCAACTGTGCAGGTTATTCCACACATTACCGACGAGATTAAATCTAGAATGTTGGCTCTTGGTAAAACAAATAAGTATGATATTGTAATAACTGAAATTGGTGGAACTGTTGGTGATATAGAGAGTTTACCATTTCTTGAATCAATGAGACAATTAATGGTTCAACTTGGAAGGCAAAATGCTCTATCAATTCATGTAACACTCGTACCTTATATTTCTGCTGCAGGCGAAGTAAAAACAAAACCAACTCAGCATAGTGTTAAAGCTCTTTTACAATTAGGGATTCAACCAAATTTATTAGTATTGCGCTCTGACGATCCATTGCATGATGATATCAAAAGTAAAATATCTTTATTCTGTAACGTCGAAAAGAATGAAGTGTTTTCTGCATATAATTGTAAAACAATTTATGAAGTTCCATTAGTATTACATAAACAAGAAATGGATAATATAGTATTAGATAGATTAAATTTACCAGACCTTAATATTAATCTTGATAAATGGGGCCATTTTGTAGGACAACTCCAAAAACCTGAACGAGAAATAAAAATAGCTGTCTGTGGTAAATACACTGGGTTGTTAGATGCATATAAAAGTATTGATGAAGCTTTTATCCATGCTGGTACTGAAAATCATGTAAAAGTTAAAGCAGAGTATTTAAGTACAGAAAATATTACAAATAAAAATGTTGCTGATATATTAAAGGGTTTTGATGGTGTTTTAATTCCAGGTGGATTTGGAGAACGTGGAATAGAAGGGAAAATTGAAGCAACTAGATATGCAAGAGAAAATAACATACCATTCTTAGGTATATGTTTAGGATTGCAAACAGCAGTGATTGAGTTTGCTAGAAATGTTTGTGGATTAAAAAATGCAAATAGTTCTGAATTTAAAAATACTAAAACAGACGTTATTCATTTAATGCCAGAGCAATTAAAGGTGAAACTTAAAGGTGGATCGATGAGACTGGGTGCGTATCCTTGCGAACTTCAAAAAGGGAGTAAAGCATATTCAGCATATAAAAAAGCAAAGATTTCCGAACGACATCGTCATCGATTTGAAGTAAATAACAAGTTTGTAAAAGAACTTGAAAAGAATGGATTGGTTATAAGTGGTCTTTCACCTGATAAAGAACTAGTTGAAATGATTGAGTTAGAAAATCATCCATGGTTTGTTGGTGTTCAATTTCATCCTGAATTAAAATCAAGAGCAACAAAAGCTCATCCGCTTTTTAGAGAATTTATTAAAGCATCTGCTAAGAATTCGTTGAAAGGAAATAAGGAGTAATGCGGCTTCTTATTTTACTGTTTGTTTTTTTAGCCTCAACTTTAAATGTGTTTTCTCAGCCAAAATTAGATTCGCTCGTTTCATTGGGTAACGAGCAATCTTTCCAATTCCATTTTCAGCAAGCCAATAATACATTTATAAAACTGATCGGAGATTATCCAAATTCTCCATTAGGTTACTATTTTTTAAGTAGAAACAGTCTTTGGTTTTATCTTGCTAATAAGGATTCTGTAAGTAAAAAGGAATATCAAAAATATTTTAATCTTGCGAAAACTAAAGGCGAATTAGAATATGAAAATAATGATATGGATCCAGTTGTAAATTATAATTTGGGCAATATCTATCTACTTGAATCAATTTTTAATTCTACTGAGCAAAACTCAATGGATGCATTTTGGGCCACTAAAAGTGCTGTGAATTATTTTGAAGAGGCAATAGACCTTGATGATAATTATTACGAACCATATGTTGGGCTTGGAACAATTAAATATGCTTTGGGGTTTGTTCCCGGATTTTTGGGATGGGCAATATCTGTTGCTGGATTAGATGGTGAAAAATCTGATGGGTTAAGTGATATCTTAAAAGCGTATGAGAAAAGTAGTTTATCAAAAACTGAAGCATCATATCACCTAGGAAAAATTTATACAGAATATAATGCAGAATATGAGAAAGCAGAAAAACATCTTTCTAGTTTGGTGGAAAAGTATCCTGATAATGAACTATTTCTTTATCAGTATGCAATATTACAAATTGATAAACGGAATTTACCAAAAGCTAGAAAATATTTAGATGAACTATTGCTGAATATAGAAGCTATTAAGTTTCATCAAACTTATGCATTATCTTTTTTCTTAAAAGGGGAAATATCCTTTAAAGAAAATAAATTTATGAATGCAATTAAGGATTATGAAGATTTTATTCAGAACTCAACTTCTATAGATTACACCGGAATTGCTAATTTTAAAATTGCACTCTCTTATATTATGTTAGATAATGATTTAATGGCAAAGAAACATTTTATTTTAGCAAGAAATGGAAATCAAAATATTGCAGAAGATTCTTTTGCTACTGAAATGAGTGAAAAATATTTTGGTAAAGAATTCTCTAACATAGATAGAAAGCTTATTTTAGCTCAAAATTATTTGGAATCTGGTGAGTATCGTTTAGCAATTAAAGAAGTTAGGAAACTTGAAAATGAGAAAACCGATATGGAGTTTAATCTTAAAATTAATTTAATTAAAATAGAGTCCTTTCAATTAGAAAATGAATTTGTTAAAAGTGAAAATATTTTAAGTAAATACATAGAGTTAAATCAATATAATGAATCAATAAGCTATGCAAAACTTTTATATTTCATGTCAATTCAAGCCTTTAACGATAAAAAATATAATGTTGCAGAAGAGATGCTTGAATTGGCATATGAAAATCTAAATAAACATGATAATAAATTAAACAGATTATTAGTAAATCTTAATTCAAAGTTAAAAACGGTAAAATAATTCACAAAAATTAGAAAATCATTCCCTCAAAATTGAAATTATTTTATCAATTAGGTAACTTTGGAAGTTAAATTTTGGTGAAAATGTATAAGATTGCGGTATTTGTATCAGGCCGAGGATCAAACCTCAAATCTATTTTAAATTCTTTCCCTATAAATGAAAAGAAAATTGAAATAGTATGTGTGATTAGTGATAAAAAAGATTGTCTAGCTTTTGAAATTGCTCATTTAAACAATATTAAAACCTATTCAGTTTCAAACGTGGCAAAAGAAAAATTTCTTACTTATCCAGAAATAATTGAAAATTTAGATAGACTTAAAGTTGATTTGATTGTTCTTGCTGGATATCTAAAAAAAATACCAAATGAATTAATTGAACAATTTGAGAAGAGAATTATTAATATTCACCCAGCTCTACTTCCTGCTTTTGGCGGAAAAGGAATGTATGGAAGTAATGTCCATAAAGCTGTATTTGAAAAATCAGCACAAATTTCTGGAGCAACAATTCATTTTGTTGATAAGATTTACGACAATGGAAAAATTATAGCTCAAGAAAGTGTAAGTATTAGCGATGTTAAAAATCCAGCGGAAATTGCTGAAAGAGTATTAAAAGTTGAGCATAAACTTTTGCCAGAGGTAATTGGAAAATTTTCACAAAACAAAGTAATTGAAAAAAACAACAGAGTATATTTACTCGATTAATATTAAAGGAAAAAATGAAAAAATTAGCCCTATTGAGTGTATCAGATAAATCTGGATTAATTCCATTCGCTTCAAAACTTGTGGGACTTGGATATTCAATACTAGCAACAGGCGGTACTGCAAAAATGATTGCCGAAGCTGGAATTGAATTTACTGGAGTTGAAGAGTATGCATCGTTTCCGGAAATATTTTCTGGAAGGGTAAAAACGCTACAACCAAAAATATTTGGTGGAATTTTAATGAGGCGTGATAATGCATCTGACAAGAGCGAAGCGGAAGCAAATGATGTATTACCAATTGATATTGTTTGTGTTAATCTTTATCCGTTTCCAGAGGTTGTAAAGCGTAATGACATAGAGCTCCCTGAAAAAATAGAGAATATAGATATTGGTGGACCTAGTTTAATTAGAGCGTCTGCAAAAAATTACAAGTACGTATCAGTATTGACTAATCCAAACCAATATGATGAATTTTTATCTGAGTTGGCAAGTGGTGAAGTGAGTCTTGCAACACGAGAAAAACTAGCAAGTCGTGCTTTTTCCCATACATCATATTACGATACTTTAATTGCTGACTATTTTGAATCTCAATTCAATGTTGAAAAAGATGCAATTCGATTAAATTATCCTTTACAAAATAAACTTCGTTATGGTGAGAATCCTCATCAAGAAGCTTTTATTGCTGGTGATTTTTATGAGTACTTTAATGTTCTTCATGGTAAAGAACTCTCATATAATAATATTGTCGATTTAATTGCCGCGGTAGAGTTGGTAAATGAACTTGATCCAATTTCGTGTGCCATTATTAAGCATACCAATGCTGCTGGAGCTGCCACAAGTAACAGTGTTTTGGATGCCTATACAAACGCACTTTCCGGAGACCCAGTCTCTGCATTTGGTGGTATTGTGGCATTTAATACTAAAGTTAATTTAGCCACGGCAGAGAAACTTAATGAAATATTTTTGGAAATAATTGTAGCTCCAGAATTTGATGATGATGCACTTGAAGTTTTGAAAAAGAAAAAAAATCGTAGATTGCTTAGAGAAATAAAAAAGAATAATGATAATAAAATATTAGTAAAAAATATTCCAGGTGGAGTAATTGCTCAGTCAATTGATGATTCAAAACATAGTGATTTGAATCTTGAAGTAGTTACGAATGTAAAACCAGAGGATGCACAACTAGAAGATTTAAAATTTGCATGGACACTCTGCAAGCATACAAAATCGAATGCCATTGTTTATGTGAAGAATAAAAAACTTTTAGGTGCAGGTGCTGGACAAATGTCTCGATTAGACTCATCTAATATAGCTGCGATGAAGGCGAAAGAGCATGGACATGACATTGTTGGTGCAGTTGCTGCTTCAGATGCTTTCTTCCCATTTGCTGATGGATTATTAGCCATTGCTGATAGTGGAATTACTGCTGTAATTCAACCAGGTGGTTCTGTGCGTGATGAAGAAGTAATTGCTGCTGCAAACGATAGAAAAATAGCTATGTTATTTACTGGAATACGAAATTTTAAACACTAAGGAACATTATGGGAATATTTGACTTTCTATCTACAGATGTGGCAATGGATTTAGGAACAGCGAATACATTAATTTATGTTAAGGGAAAAGGTATTGTTCTTAATGAGCCTTCAATTGTTGCATTTGATAGAAACACAAAAAAAATAATTGCAATTGGAAATGATGCAAAAATGATGCAAGGTAGAGAGCACAAAGAAATTAGAGTTTCTAGACCAATGCGAGATGGTGTTATTGCAGATTTTGAAATAGCAGAAGGAATGATTAGAACCTTTATAAGAAAAGTTAGCTCAGGAGCATTTTCAAGTAGAAGAATTATTATTGCAATACCTAGTGGTGTAACAGAAGTAGAAAAGAGAGCCGTGCGAGACGCTGCCGAGCATGCTGGTGCTAAGGAGGTTCATCTTCTTTATGAGCCAATGGCAGCTGCTATAGGAATTGGTATTGATGTAGACGCCGCTGCTGGAAATATGATTATTGATATTGGTGGTGGTACAACCGAGATTGCAATTATTTCTTTAGCTGGTATAGTTAATCAGGAATCAATTAGAATTGCTGGTGATGAAATGAATAATGCAATAATGCAATTCTTTAAGAAAAATTATAATCTTCTTGTTGGTGAAAGAACAGCAGAAACAATTAAGTGTGAAGTAGGTTCTGCTATGCCTTTGAAAGAAGAAATTACAATTCAAGTTAAAGGGCGTGACTTAGTTGGAGGTATTCCTAAAACTACGGAAGTAAGTTCTGTTGAGATTAGAGATGCACTAAATGAAAATGTTACCCAAATTGTTGAGGCAGTTAAGCAAACACTAGAACGAACACCACCCGAATTATCTGCTGATATTTTAGATAGAGGCATTATGCTCACTGGTGGCGGAGCTTTACTTAAGGGTTTAGATGAAAGATTAAAAATGGAAACAAAATTGCCAGTTCATGTTGCCGATGATCCATTAACAGCAGTAGTTAGAGGTACAGGTAAATGTGTGGATAATATTAATAAATACTCTAAGGTGTTTATTCGTAAAAGAAGTTACTAATGGAAATATTTATTAGAAAATTATTTAATAAATGGAAAGAATATATACTCTTAATTATGTTATTAATTATTTCTCTTTCTATAATTCCTCTAAACAAAAATTCAAAAATTAAGAAAATAAAAACGTATGCTTTTGCAACATTTGCAATTTTCGGAAATTTGCTAGAAAGCACTTCATCAATGTTTAGGAGTGATGATGAGTTATTAGAACTTCAAAAAGAAAATGCTCAATTAATGCTTGCAGTAAATTCTCTGCGTGAATATGCACTAGAGAACCAAGAGTTGAAAAAACTACTTAGTTTTAAATTATCATCAAATTACAACCTAATTCCCTCTACAATTGTTTCCAAAAATGTTTCTAATACTCAAGGTCTATATATAATAAATTCTGGAACTGAAGATAGTATTACTAATAGCATGCCAGTAATAAATGAGAATGGACTAATAGGAATTATTTCGGAGACCTCAAATAATTTTGCAATTATTCAATCGTTAGCTAATAGTTCACTAAAAATATCAGCAACAATACCTCGTAGTAATGTTAATGGTATTGTAAGATGGGATGGGAATAATTTAATTATGCTAAATATTCCGACAACTGCAGATATAAATAAAGGGGACAGAGTTGTTACATCTGTTTTAAGTACAATCTTTCCGCCCTCTATTCCATTAGGTTTAGTTATTAAAAAGGAATCTAATATTTCTGGATTGCTTAGCAATGTTACTATTAAACCTTTTGCTGATGTATATTCATTGAAAAATATTTTTGTTTTGGCAATAGTAGAGAGTACTCAAATTGATAGCCTTGAATTAAATTTGCTGAGTCGCTAATGTTAAACCGAATTATAATTCCAGCAATAATAGCCTTATTACTGATAGCATTACAGTTTACTATTATTCCAGTAATTTCTGTAAAGTTTGTTATTCCAAATATAGTTTTAGTATTTGTTGTTTTATACACTTTGAAATTTGGTCAAATTAATGGAACTCTTTTTGGATTTCTAGTTGGAATCGTTTTCGATTTTGCTTCTGCAGGGTTTATTGGAAGTGGAATGTTTGCATTTACTTTTTCATCATTTGTTGCCGGTTACTTTTACAAAGAGGATTATCTTGAAGTTTTAAATAATCTAAAAGTCTTTTTACCGCTAATGCTTTTTCTCTCTACACTTTTCTTTTTGCTCTATTCGGTATTGGGAATGCAAACAATTGAAGTTGAGCAAAATTATAGTTTTATTCTATATGCAGTACTCTGTGGCTTTTATACAACTATCATTTCGTTAGCTCTATTTATCCTTCCGAAGGGTAGTTTATGAGTGATGATCATTTTGGTTCTGCCTTAAGGAGAAGAATAATCTTCCTCATTATTTTGGGAATGGTAGCTGTTCAAACTATGCAGCTTATAAATATGCAGTTGTTGGAATCAAACAAATATGAAGAGAAGTCTAATGACAATAGTGTCAAATCATTTTCCCTAAAAGCCCCTCGGGGAATAATATTTGACAGAAATATTGAAATGCTTGTTGGCAACAAAGCGTCTTTTACAGTGCATCTCACCCCCTCCGAATATAATAGCAAAAACTCGAAAATTCTTGAAACTGTTTTGGAAGTTGAACTAGGGTATATTGAAAAAATTCTTCAAAAGTACAAAAGATTTTCTAAGTATAAACCTCGTACATTATTGCGCGGTGCTGATTATAAAGTGATCTCTTGGATTGAAGAGAATCATCAACAATTGAGTGGTATTAGTTATCAAGTAGATACCCAGAGAGATTATGGTTTTGGGATTAATGGATCTCATATTTTTGGATATACAAAAGAGATAGGAAGAGAAGCCTTAAGGAAGAATAAAGAGATTTATTCTATTGGTGATAACATTGGTTTTGGTGGGTTGGAAAAAAGTTATGAAACTCTTCTACGTGGGGAAAAAGGCAAGGAATATTTTGTTTCTAATTCCCGTCAAAAAATAGTAAAAAAATATAATGAAGGGAAGAGTGATATTCCACCTATAAAGGGGAATGACTTAGTATCAACTATCGATTATAAAACTCAAGAAGTTGCTGAAAAATTATTTAGGAATATTAAAGGCTCTGTCGTTGCTATTGATCCAACGAGTGGTGAAATACTTGCATATGTAAGTGCACCTCAATATGAATTATCCAACTTTGCGGATGTTACTTCAAATGCAATCTGGGATAGTTTAAGACTTGATAAAAGTAAACCCCTTTTTAATAGAGGTACAATATCAATGTACCCTCCAGGCTCTACTTATAAAATGCTTATTGCTATTGCTGCTATGGAAGAAGGAGTAATCTCACCATCTCAAAAAATAAATTGCAAAGGCGGAATGCAATTTGGTAATCGTTTCTTTAAGTGTACACATTATCATGGAAAAGTTAATTTGAAAGAAGCTATTGAGCAATCGTGTAACACTTATTTTTATAAATTAATATTGAAAGTAGGACTAGATAATTTCGAAAAGTATTCATCAATGTTTCGATTTGGTGAGAAGACTGGTATTGATATCTCACCAGAATCTAATGGAAATGTACCAAGTGTACGTTACTATGATAAAGTTTATGGAAAAGGGAAATGGACGGATGGTTATCTTCTAAATATAGGCATTGGGCAGGGTGAACTTATTACTACTCCAATTCAATTAGCTCAATATACATCTCTATTAGCTAATTGGGGAGAAACAAAAACACCACATTTTGTTAAAGGGTATATTGATAGTAAAACTAATGAATATACTTCTCTTAAATTTGATCCCGTTAAGGCTACTATTAGCAAAGGTACTATGAAATTAATTAGAGATGCAATGTTTGGGGTCGTAAATTCAAAGGATGGAACAGCAAAAAATATAAGAATGAGTGATATATCAATTTGCGGCAAGACTGGTACTGCGCAGAATCCACATGGTGAAGATCATTCAATATTTGTTGCATTTGCGCCATACGATAACCCCAAAATAGCAGTGGCAACAATAGTGGAAAATGTAGGATATGGTTCTACATTTGCAGCACCAATTACACAGAAAATTATTAAGGCATATTTAGAGAGTAGGGATGAAATGAAATTAGAGTTTATGTTAAATAATTTGCAGGATTCTCTTTGAAAATTGGATCTAAACTACAAGACAAGTTTGACTTAGTAACATTTCTTTCAGTAGTGATACTTTTGGGAATTGGAATAGTCGCAATATATAGTGCTACTTATAATCATCCAACTGCTAAAGGAAATTTCAATAAGCAAGCATTCTTTGCCGTTGCATCAATATTGTTAATGTTCATTTTATACTTTCTTCCAGCTCGTTCGTTTCGAGTTGTTGCTTTACCATCCTATATTGTTTCTATCTCCCTTTTAGTTGCTGTATTATTTTTAGGAAAAACTGTATATGGTGCTAAAAGCTGGATGAATATTGGAGCATTTGGATTTCAACCATCTGAGTTTGCTAAGATTGGGCTAATCTTTTTCTTGGCGCATTGGCTTACAGATACCAAGAGGGACATTAATAACTTGAAAGAATTATTTTATACAGTTATAATAGCACTTTTCCCAATCTTTCTTATTCTAATGGAACCAGATATGGGTACTGCTATTGTATATGGAGGAATTTCTTTAGTTATGATTTTTTGGAGTGGTATTAATCTGTTTGGTTTATTTGTTGTTCTCTCACCTGGAATGATTTTATTCGCATCCTTGTTTGGAACAATTCCTTTTATTGTCGCACTATTATTGATTATTGTAGCTCTCTTATTTTTTAAGCAAAACTTATTTATTAGTGGAAGTGTATTTGTAATGAATTTATCTGCTGGATTTATTTTTGAATTTATTTTGAAAATTTTGAAACCGCACCAAGTTAGAAGGTTACAATCTTTTGTCGATCCAACTGCTGATCCACTCGGATCTGGGTATAATGCTCTCCAAGCTAAGGTTGCAATGGGTTCAGGAGGATTTTTAGGCAAAGGGTTTTTGGAAGGAAATCAAACACAATTAAGATTTATTCCAGAACAATGGACTGATTTTATTTATTGTGTTATTGGCGAAGAGTTCGGATTTGTAGGAAGTGTATTTTTAATTGCAGTCTTTTTGGTATTCTTTTTAAGATTGTTAAATTTAACATCTCTTGCGGGTGATAGATTTGGAAGACTTACAATAGTTGGTATTCTCACACTATTCTTTATCCATTTTTCAATTAATATTGGAATGAATTTAGGAATAACCCCAGTAATTGGCTTGCCACTTCCTTTTGTTAGTTATGGGGGAAGTTCATTATTGACCAATATGTTTTTGGTTGGAGTAGTATTAAATATTTATAAAAACAGAAAACATCATGTATAGCAAGGGGATTTTATGAACGCATTATCAAAAGTAAAAAACAGATTGGAAAATGGCTATCATATTTGTGTAGGATTGGATAGTGATATAAATAAAATTCCACACCATTTAAGAAATGTAGATGATGCTATTCTAAAATTCAATAAAGCCATTATTGAACATACAAGTGATATAGCTGCAGCATTTAAAATCAATTTTGCGTTTTACGAAAAGGAAGGTGCTGAAGGAATGGAACTTCTTTCCCGCACTTTGAAATTAATTCCAGATGATGTGCTTATAATTGGTGATGCTAAGCGTGGTGATATTGGAAATACGTCTCAGATGTATGCTCAATCTATGTTTGAGCATTATAAATTAGATGCTTCAACACTAAGTCCATATATGGGGCATGATTCTCTTTCACCCTTTATTGATTATTCGGAAAATATTCATTTCATTTTAGCATTAACTTCGAACCCAGGTTCCCATGATTTTGAAAAACTAGATTTGGCTTCTGGAAAGAAAGTCTATCAAGAAGTAATTTCAAAAGTTAGCCAATGGAATAAAAGCAAAAATCTTGGAATAGTTTTTGGAGCAACTAATTTAGATGAACTTAAAAATAATATCCAAAACTTTGAAGACTTATTAATTCTACTTCCTGGCGTGGGTGCACAGGGGGGAAATTTAGAAGGTATAATAAGAACATTTAAAGAGCATTCAAATAATAATTATATTATCAATGTTAGTAGAGCACTTATCTATGCAGATAGTACAGAAAAATTTGCTGAAGTAAGTAGAAAAGTATTAGAGAATTATAATAAAACTATTCAAGATTCTTAAGAGACTCGGTAGAGTTTCTTTTATTTGCCGTTTAGCAGAAGTATAACTATTTTTTATTAATCCAATTATTAGATTTAACTATTAATTGAGTATCAAATGAGAAAGCCTCAAGACATAAGTGAAAACGAGCTACAAAATCTATGGAGTAAACAAGCTTTTACTTCAACTCTTAAAACCCAATCTGGTGATGTTATATCAGTGCTTAATGTTGGTGAATTAAATAGTGATTCATCTGGTCCAGATTTCAAAAACGCTCGTATAAGAATCGGTTATCTTGTGTACGTTGGTGATATTGAAATTGATAGTGAATATAGTAATTGGAAATCCCATGGGCATAATATTGATGCAAAGTATAACAAAGTAATTCTACATGTATCTTTAATTAACAAAAATAATCACCATTATATCTATACAAAAGATGGCCGAAAAGTTCCGAACATTTGTTTATCCAAATTTGTAAAAAAAGAATTTTACGAAAAAGTAAATTCAGATGTAGAGAAAAATAGAGAACATAATACAAAAATGTTAAAATGTTCATCTATCTCTGATGCACTGGAAGTAAATAAGAAAAGAGAATTTGTTGCAAAATTAGGAGTTGCTAGATTTAGTAAAAAATGTAATCGTACTTATGAACGACTTAAAGAACTTGCCTATTTAAGAGAACAAAATATTAAGGAACCAACAGTAAAGTATAGTTTACGACCAGAATTTCAAAAAAGAGAATTCACTAGTGACGATTTTAAAGAGAAAACTATTTGGCAACAGTTACTCTATGAACAATTGTTCGAAGCCCTTGGTTACACACAAAATAAACAGATAATGTTAAAGCTCTCAAGAGCTGTGAAGATTGATTTTGTGAAAAATCACTTTGCAAATCAAAAAATGTCTGGAAGTATTGACTCAATATTTTTTAATGTAGCTGGCTTAATTCCTCAGGTTAAGAATTTACCAAAAGATGAAGTTTCGGGATACACCTTAAAATTAGCAAATGAGTGGGAACGGATTGGTAAGTTATATGATGGAGAAAGATTTGACGAAACAGATTGGCATTTTTTTAGAATTAGGCCTCAAAACTTTCCAACAATAAGAATTGCAGGTGGTATTCATTATCTTGATTTAATAATAAATCACAATATGATTGGAAATATAATTACAAAAATTGAGGAGATAAGAAAAATCCCAATTCTCATAAATTCAATACGTTCTCTTTTAATAGTTAGGGCAAATGGGTTTTGGCGAAAACATTATATATTTGATCAAGAATCTAAAACAGAAATAAAATATTTTGTTGGAGTATCACGGGCTGATGAAATATTTGTAAATGTACTTCTTCCATTCTTTATGGTCTATTTTGATGCTTTTGGAAAAACAGAATTATCAAAAAAAGTTCTTAAAATATACAATGAGTATGAGCAAAGAGGGGATAATAAAATAACTCGAGAAGTGGCCTCTAGTTTGCAAATTACTCCGTTACTAAAAAACACAATTTACGTACAAGGTATGATTGAACTTTACAGAAGCTATTGCTCAAAATCAAAATGTTTAGAATGTGAGGTAGGGAAAGTAGTTTTTAACTAATTATTACTACCACTTATATTATCTATTTCATCTCTTAATTTCGCAGCCCTTTCATAATCCTCTTTTTGAATTGCTTCTCTAAGTTGATCTTGTAAAGACGCACTTTTAGTCTCTTCATCTGTAGCTTTCCCATTAATCGATTCAGAATAAATATCTCTTTTATCATTATCCGATGGAACAAATGATGCTAGATCCATAACCGACTCTGATACAAAAATTGGAGCTGCGGTACGGACTGCCAAAGCAATGGCATCACTTGGTCTTGCAT
Source organism: uncultured Melioribacteraceae bacterium (assembly GCA_965370315.1). Lineage (GTDB taxonomy): Bacteria > Bacteroidota > Ignavibacteria > Ignavibacteriales > Melioribacteraceae > 1-14-2-50-31-20. The sequence continues at coordinate 28,697 of CBDUTO010000012.1, read as the reverse complement.
CAATGCTATTTGCTAATGATGAAACATCAATAATGATTTTTGAATAGAATGTGTTCTCCCTCAATTCATCAATAAAAATTTCTGTAACTGTGGCGCCAAGATTATCAACAAGTGTTTTTAGAAGATCGTGTGTAAGTGGTCTTGGGGGAGCAATTCCTTCTAGTTCAAGTGCAATAGCTTGTGCTTCAAACTGTCCAATGATAATTGGCAATCTTCGTTTTCCGTATGTTTCACGAAGTAGCAAGGCATAAGCCCCTCCAGCAGAGGGGCTTGAAGACAATCCTAATATTTCAACTTCTACTCTATCCATAATCTTAATCTTTCTTTAATTCTTTTATTAGTGCTGGAAGCACTTCAAATGCATCTCCAGTAATTCCATAATCAGATACTTGAAAAATTGGAGCATCCTTATCTTTGTTAATAGCTACAATATATTTTGATGATTGCATACCAGCTAGATGTTGAATTGCTCCAGAAATTCCAACAGCTACATAAAGATTTGGGGAAACAGTTTTCCCAGTTTGACCAACTTGCTCACTGTGAGGTCTCCAACCAGCATCTACTACAGCTCGTGAAGCACCAGTAGCAGCGCCTAAAATGTCGGCTAATTCTTCAATCATTCCAAAGTTTTCTGCATTTTTCATTCCGCGTCCACCAGAAACTATTATATCAGCTTCAGCAACATCCAGCTTACCTTCTGCCTTGGAAACTGAAATAACTTTGTTAGCTAAGTTTAGGGTATCAACACTTTTTACAATAACTTCTGCTTTTACGTCGGATATTTCACCAAGGGTAAAAACATTAGGACGAAGGGTATAAATATTTATTTCTGAATTAGCTTCAACTTCTGTTAATGCTTTCCCTGCATATACTGGGCGAGTGGCACTAATTTTACTATCTTTTATATCGAGCGATATACAATCCACAATAATACCAGCATTCAATTTTACGGCTAAAGGTGGTGCAAGGTCTTTTCCCATTGCTGTATTAGCTAATAGAATTGTTTCAGCATTAATCTCTTTGGCATAATTAATCAACAAATCAGAATATGCTGATACAGAATAATTTGACAATTCACTATTTTGCAGATGGGTTACTTTTGTAATGCCGTATCCCCCAATGTTATCAAGACTATTAACAACATCACCAATTGTTATAGCTTCAATATCCGCATTTTGAGAAGTAGCTAAATCGCTCCCTTTTTTTATAACTTCAAGGGATGACTTTTTAATTTCACCATCGCGTTGTTCAATAAAAACTAAAAATTTATTTGCCATTATTAACTCCTTAAATAACTTTTGCTTCTTCTTTTAATAAACGGACCAATTCTGGAACTGCACTTGCATCTTCACCGACAATTTTACCAGCTGCTTTCTCATCTGGTTTTTTCATTGCCATAACAGTAACATGGGATTCAGTAATCTCAATTTCTTTCTCCTCTATTACTTTTCTTTTGGCGGCCATTATACCTTTTAATGTGGCATACCTAGGCTCGTTAAGTCCTTTTTGCGCAGTTATAATGGCTGGAAGTGAAGTTTCTATACTCTCTTTACCACCTTCAATTTCTCGTTCAGCCGTAATTATCTCTCCATTTAGATTAAAAGATGTTGCAGTTGAAACTATATTGTAATCAAGAAGTGAAGCAACTAATTGTCCCATAATTGAGCTGTCATAATCAACTGATTGTTTTCCCATAAATACTAATTTGGATTCTAGGTTTGTAATTTCAGTTGCAAGAGCTTTTGCTGTTGTCATTGAATCCAATGATGAATCTGATTTTAGCAAAATTGCGCTATCTGCACCCATTGCTAGAGCTTTTTTAAGAGTCTCTTTGTTAGTGTCATTTCCTAAAGAGATTGCAATAACTTCACCGCCAATTGCTTCTTTTGTTTTTAGTGCTTCTTCAATTGCTATTTCATCGTAAGGATTTAAAACAAAAGTAACCCCAGTAGAATCAATGGTTTTTTGATCTGAAGATATGTTAACTCTTGTGGCTGTATCTGGCACATGGTTAACACAAGCTACTATTTTCATTTTTTCTCCATTTAATTTTGCTATAAAGTTTAATAATAAAATATAAGTAAATTTTCCTTTATTATAGTAATTTAATAACTTTTGATTTCAAATTAATTGGAATAAGATAGTGGACAAAGAGCAAATAGAAGGAATAGTTGAAACATTAGAAGAGGAGAGAACTTCTGTTGGAATTCCTTTCAAAGTTATTCTCTATAATGATGAAGTTCACACATTTGACGAAGTAATAGTGCAATTAATTAAAGCTGTTGGATGTTCATTTAAAGATGCTAGGAGTTTTGCTTTTGAAGTTCATGTAAAAGGTAAAGCCCTTGTATTCAATGGCGGTTTACCCGCATGTCTAAAAGTGACATCAATTCTAGAAGAGATTGCTCTACATACACAGATTCTTTCTGTGTAAATTTAAGTTCGGTAAATATTTTAGGCACATTATAAATTAGGATAAATTATGCAAATAGGTTTAGTAGGATTACAATATTCTGGGAAAACAACTTTGTTCAATACAATTGCTGGAATTGAAGAGCCAGAAATGCAAATGGGCAAGGAAGAAGCAACTATCGAGGTTGTAAAAGTTCCCGATGAGAGACTAGATATATTAACAGAAATGTTTAATCCAAAAAAAACTGTTAATGCTACAATTGAGATATTTGATACACCTGGATTAAAAATGTCTGATGACGGAAAAGTAAAAATTACATCACAATTCTTAAACAATGTAAAAAACAATGATGCATTATTCTATGTTGTACGTCAGTTTAGTAATGGTGCAGTTGCTCATCCAATGAATACAGTTGATCCAGTTAGAGACATTGAATTTCTTGAAACTGAATTTATATTTTATGATTTAGCTTTCTTGGATAGTAGAATTGAAAAGCTAAAAAAAGAAATATTGAAAATAAAAGATGAAAAAGCAAAAAGAGAATTGCCCATTATCGAAAAATGCTACGCCCATGTTGAAGGAGAGAAACCTTTACGTACATTAGAGTTAAGTGATGAAGAATTAAAAGTGCTTTCGGGTTATCAATTACTTTCAATGAAACCTCTTTTAATTGGTGTGAACTTTGACGAGAATTCAATTGATGATGTTGATGAAATATTAAATAGCATTCGTGAAAGTCTTCCAAATAAAAACGAAACCATAGTTCCATTTTTCGGCAAAATTGAATATGAACTCTCCTCTATGGATGATGAAGATAGAGCAACATTTATGGAAGATTATGGAATAAAGGAATCTGCATTAGCAAAAATATTAGGTTCAGCTTATAATAAGCTTGGACTTCAATCATTCTTTACGGTTGGTGAAGATGAAAATAGAGCGTGGACAATTAAAAAGAATTATACAGCTCAAGATTCAGCTGGGGTAATTCACACAGATTTTTATAATAAGTTTATCCGTGCAGAAGTTGTACATTATGATGATTATATTACTCATGGCTCTTTTAGTAAATGTAAAGATGCTGGAGTTTGGAGATTAGAAGGAAAACAATATATAGTTGAAGACGGAGATATTCTGAATATTCGTCATAGCTAAAAAATTATAATAAAGGAGTATTTATGTCAAAGGCAGCAATAGAAGGATTAGAACCAAAACTTATTTGGGAATATTTTTATGGAATTACTCAAGTCCCTCATCCTTCAAAGAAAGAAGAAAAAATTAGAGCACACGTTAGAGAATTTGCGACATCAAATAATTTTGAATTTGTTGAAGATGAAGTTGGAAATATTGTAATTAAAGTTCCTGCAACTCCTAGTTATGAAAATGCTCCAACAATTGTAATTCAAGGTCACATTGATATGGTGTGTGAAAAGAATAAAGGAACAGACCACGATTTTGATATTGATCCATTAAAAATTTATCGTGATGGAGACTGGATAACAGCTGAAGGTACTACTCTTGGTGCCGATAATGGAATTGGTGTGGCTGCAGGAATGGCTGTTGCAACTGATGATTCTGTTATTCACGGACCACTTGAATTACTTTGTACAGTTGATGAAGAGACTGGAATGACAGGTGTAAATGCACTTCAACCAGGATTCATTACTGGGAAAACTTTGCTTAACCTTGACTCAGAAGAAGATGGAGCTTTTTATGTTGGATGTTCTGGTGGTCAAGATACACGTGGTTATTTCGAATTAAATTATATTGATAGTGATTCTAGTTTAACTTCTTATGAACTTATGCTCACTGGCTTAAAAGGTGGTCACTCTGGTTTAGATGTTGCAAATGGTAGAGCAAATGCAATTCGTTTATTAGCACAGTTACTTAATAGAATTGAAGCAGAAGTTGAATTTGAATTATCAGCAATATCTGGTGGTTCACTTCGTAACGCAATTCCACGTGAATCAGAAGTTACAATGTTAATCAATCCAACAGATGAAGCAAAAGTAAAAGAAATAGCTGACAAATTTATAGCTGATACTTTGCTTGAGTTTAGTGTAAATGATCCTGGTTTAGAAATTGAATTTAATAAAAAAGATACAAATGAAGAAAAAGTATTTACAAAAGAATTTGTTAGTAACTTAATTAAAGTTCTTATATCTGCCCCTCATGGAATTTCAGCAATGAGCCCTGATATACCAGGATTGGTAGAGACATCAACTAACCTTGCAACCATTGGTATTATTGATAACCAATTAGTTGTTGGTACAAGTCAACGTAGTGCTATTGGTAGTGCTAAATGGCATGTGTCAAATATGGTAAAAGCTATTTTTGAATTAGGTGGTGCTGAAAAAGTTGATACTGGTGATGGATATCCAGGATGGCAGCCAAACATGGATTCTCAATTGCTTAAAACCTCGAAAGAAGTTTACAAAGAGAATTATAATGCTGAACCAGAAATTAAAGCAATTCATGCTGGCTTAGAGACTGGACTACTTGGAGCAAAGTATCCAGGAATTGATATGATATCATTTGGACCAACAATAGAAGGTGCACACTCACCAGATGAGAGATTAAATATTCCAGCAACTGCTAAATTTTATGATTTGGTAAAAGCCATTTTATTAAGATATACTAAGTAGAAGATTTTTTAGTTTTGTTGTCATTGCGAGGAGTCAGTTTTTTGACGACGTGGCAATCTGTTGAGTTAGGAATAATTCTACAGATTGCTTCGCAAAATGATGCTCGCAATTACTGAGAATATCAAATAGAATAAAAAATATTAAAGCCATTATGAAAATAGTAACAGAATACAATAGCATAGTTGCAAGGCAAGACACATACAAAACCCCTTCGGATGTAGAAAGAAAATCTTTTCTCCCATCTGAGCTGAGGTTCTTTCCTAAAATGTTAAGAATATTTATTTATGCTAATGGATTAACGCGTAAAAATGTATACGACAGATATAACTGGGTTAATTCATCTGTAAAGATTATGGATGGACTTGAGAAAGTAGGTGTAAAAATAGAAATTGATGGAATGGATAATATTACATCCTTTGATGGTCCAGCGGTTTTTATTGGAAACCATATGAGTACACTGGAAACAATTGCATTACCCAGAATCATTAATCCTGTGAAACCAGTAGTTTTTGTTACAAAGGAAGAGTTAAACTCAACCCTACTTTTTGGACCAATTAATAGCTCACGCCATCCAATAATTGTTGGTAGAAAGAATGCACGTGAGGATTTAATGCAAGTTATGCAACAAGGTGCTGATAGATTAAAAGATGGGCGCTCAATAATGTTATTTCCTCAAAAAACTCGAAGCCCAATTTTCGATCAAAGTAATTTTAATACTCTTGGAATTAAATTAGCTAAAAGAAATAATGTTCCTGTGGTGCCAATAGCCTTGCTTACAGATGCATGGGGTAATGGAAAAATAATGAAAGAATTTGGTGCAATTGATACTAGTAAACAAGTCTATTTCTCATTTGGTAAATCAATTGAAATTACAGGAAATGGGAGTGAACAGCATGAACAAGTTGTTGAGTTTATTACTTCTCATCTTAAAAAATGGGGAAGGGAAGATCTTATTTTAGGATAATTAAGTTTTAAAAAGATTTGATTGATACGAAAAAGGCGACCCGATAAGGTCGCCTTTTGTGTTATAAATTATCCAAAAAGTAATTTGAAATATTATTGTATAAGTGAACTGCATCTTTACCCTTTACATGATGTGGGTGTCCTGGGTATGGGTAGTAATCAAGAGGGATATTTAATCCGGCAGCTTTTTTAGTTAACTGCAACGTATGCTGCCAAACAACAGTTGGATCAACTGTACCGTGTACCAGAAGTAATTTCCCATTAAGATTTTTAATATAATTCAATAAATTTGCATTCTTATATCCATCAGGATTTTGCTGTGGAGCATCCATATATCTCTCTGTGTACATAGCTTCGTAGTATCCCCAATCTATTACTGCACCTCCAGCAACTCCGACTTTGAAAGCCCCGTTAGTTCTCGTCATTAGAGATGTTGCCATAAAACCACCATAGCTCCATCCATAAACCCCAATCCTTTCTGGACTCACATATGGAAGAGAGTACAAGTACTTTAAACCTGTCATTTGATCTTGAATCTCTTTAGTGCCTAAGGTTCTATGAACAGCTTGCTCGAATTCTAATCCACGATTTGCAGAACCTCTATTATCAAGAGTAAAGATAATATATCCATTTTGAGCCATATAATTAAACCAGATAGCATATTTTCCATCACACCAATCATTTGCAACTAACTGCACATGAGGTCCTCCATAAACATAAACTATTACTGGATATTTTTTATTTTTATCAAAATTTGGAGGGTATATCATTCTGCAATATAGGTCGGTCGAGTCATCATCAGCTTTTATTGTGAAGAGCTTTCTCTCTCCAACAGCATAGTGTTCAATAGGATTCGAAGCAGTATGAATTACTCCATAAACATCTCCCTTGTCTGTAAGAATACTGATTTTCTTTGGTGTTGTAATACTTGAGAATAAATCTATAAAATAGAGCATACTGCTATGATGCAATATTTTATGAGTACCAATATTTTTAGTTAATTTTCTAACATATTTCGCATCTTTCAAATTTATTTTGTAAAGATGACGCTCCATTGGAGAATCCATTGTTGCAATAACAAAAAAGTCCTTGCCTTTTCTATCAAATCCAAGATAGTCTGTTACTACCCAATTACCACTAGTTAATTGCTTAAGCATTTCTCCTTCAGTATTGTAAAGATAAAGGTGCATCCATCCATCTCTTTGAGAAAACCATACGAATTTATTTGGTTCCTTTGGTAAAAAGTGAAGTTGATTCTGTGGCTCGACATATTGTTCATCTTTCTCTTCAAAAAGAACTTTCACTTTCTTACCACTTGTCGCATCATATTTTACTAATTTAAGATGATTTTGATCTCTATTAAGGTGACCAACATATAAGTACTTTTCATTTGGCCCCCATGTTACATTAGTTAAATATTGATCTTTTGAACCATCAAGTTTTAACCATAGAATATCCTTCTTTCTTAAATCATATATTCCAATAGAAACTACAGGAGTTAATTCTCCTGCCATGGGATATTTTATGTTCTCTATCTGAGCAGGTGTTTTTTTTATATCTAATAATGGATAATCTGTAACATATGATAAATCTTCATGAAAGAAGGCTAAGTGGTTACTTTTCGGAGACCAGAAAATTCCGCCATTAATTCCGAACTCATTTCTGGAAACAGACATTCCATTAGTCATTCCATATGTGCCATCGGTGGTAATTTGTTTATTCTCTTCTTCATCAAGGACTATATATAAGTTGTTCTCATTAGTGAATGCTATCTGGCTTTTATCATCAGACAAAGTAATATCTTTCACTTTTACTGGAAATGTAGCTTTCAGTTCTAGGTCGCTATCTTCTACAGAATAAGTAAATAGTTTATTCCTTTTTTGAAAGTAAAAGTTTAAGTCATCAATCCAATTTATTGATGGGAATTTATTTAAAGCACCAACGTCATAACTATCTAATTCATCCGCTAATTCTTTAAGAGAAAGAATCTGAGCTTTTTTACCAGAAGTTGCATAACCCTTAGCCAACCATTTACTATTTCCATCCTCTTCTATATAACTATAAGAATATTCGTTGGGTAACCATTTTAATTGCTTAAGAGTGGTGGGTGCCAAAGAAGTAGATGAGTTAAATATTACATCTTCAATCGTAAAATTTTTGCCCTGTGCAATTAATATCAAATTAAATGATAAAAGCAAAATTAAAAAGTAGATTAAACGTTTCATAAATTCTCCAAAGAATTTCAATAAATAGGGGGTGGAATAAAATATATAATTTATATCGGTTACTCAATTAACTGCATTTTTGTTTGATAACTATTACACACAGTATTGTAAATTTAACTAACCTAGTTATTCTATTCTACCCCCTAAATTAATCTCTTTGATCTGGAAGTGCAATTAAAAACTAATAGATGTATGGAAATATGGTTTAATTCTTAATATAATAACTCCAATCTCTTTTATCTTAAATTGATTATCATTAACATTTACTTTCAGTAAAAAAAACAAATAGTTATTAAAAACGAGTTCTTATAAAAATAACATGACGAATAGTTTATTTTATAGATTGGTTTCAAAGATGAAAATAGATTCTATTTTTGGAACTTAGTAATATGATCTATTTTCAACTGCAAAATTTCTAAACTAGATTTAGCTATCTTTTTCTCAGCATTGATGCATCAATATAGTCAGTTATGGAAATCGTTCAAGGAAGAAAATTTTATAGTTTAATAATAGATGATATAAGAAATGAATGTCTATGTTATATATACATATTTTATGTAATTGTCATTCCTTTTTTCTCAATATTTTGTATTTTATTTTATTATGAGTTTTTTATTAACTTTTTAATTTCATTCTAAGATTTTTGTGTAGCAATATAACCTGTATTAATTAATGGTTTGTAAGGACGAAGAGTGGGTCATCTTCAAATCAGTCTGAATCCGCTAATTTGGGAAAAAAAACGGGCATTAAAAAGTGGCCGTTAAAATAAATAGTTGAGGTGAAAAAATAGAAAAAACACCCTCGAGGTTACTAAACCTCGAAGGTTTTGAGGTATTGATCTAACTTAACAACAACTCATCATAAGGAATGAGCTACCTCAATATTACTTATTATATTACTTTAATAATACCAAACACATCATGTATTCTTATGTTCAAATACCTATTTCAATTTAAGAACAGTGATGAAAAAATAAATTAGATTCTGACTAAATTGCTTTTCAGTATGTATTTTTTTAATTAAATGTACTAAATAGTTTTGCAGTTTTTCAATTGTATCGAATAATGGTTTTGTTAATTTTCCAGACACAAACAGATTATAACTAATAGTTGCCATTACAATTCCACTGAATGAATCAATAAGAAAGTGCTTTCGAATCATAAGGGTTGAAAATGCAATACCAGTTGCCCAAATTAAATAAATTACACCTAGTTTTTTCCTGTAATGTTTTATTGCAAAAGCAATTGTAAAAGATAAACTAACATGTAAACTCGGAAAAGTATTATTTTGAACATCTGCATCAAAACACCATTTCAAAAATTTTGTAGTAAAAGTATTTACTTCAAAAGAAGGAACTGGGTAGTTGGCAGGAAAGAAATAAAACAATGGATAAGTTAAAAACATTGTTCCAAGAATAGATGCAATGGTTCTGTTAAAAGATTTTTCGTTTTGCAAAAAGAATACAGATACTAAAATTACCACATAAAATGAGAAATAGAGATAAACCATATTTGGTACAAATGGAAAAAGATGATCCAAATCGGTTAATAAATTATAATTATTATTTACGTGATGTTCACTAACATAACTATAACAAAATGAATGTAATAAGTAGATTAGAACTACTACAAAAAGTCTCTTTACATATATAAATGTTAATACTTTTTTCTTAATGTTTTTCATATAATTTTGTTTTAATTTTTTATACATGATTTAATTTCATGCAAAGCTTTTAGTGTAGCATTGTAACCGCATTTAATAATAGCTTCCCCTTTGTAAAATTCAAGCATATCAAAATCACCAATATTAGGTGATATAAGTATATCTGGCTTGGCAAATCTTAAATGTTGTATCATCAAATTATTTGTACTTATTGAAATTGATTGTAAAAAAACGCTAAGAATTGTTGGTGAGTCAAATTGAATAATTACATCTTCTTCTAAGGAATTTTCAAAATCGGAAATGGGTAAGTTTTCCTTATCTTCGTTGAGTAAGTTAGATAGCAAAGAAGGTAACTTTTTGACTAATGTAGTAATCTCTTCTGTTTTTTTACTTTTCCTTTTATTTGTAATTAGTTTAGGGTTTGGAGAAACATTTACAGCAATTGTTTTAATTGCGCCCATTTCCTTTGCAATACTTATTGGTAAAGGATTACTCAACCCACCATCAAGTAAGTAACGATTATTAATAAATACTGGTTGAAATATTGTTGGAATTGCAATACTAGCCATTATTGCATCTACGAGTGATCCTTTTTTAAAAATTACTTCTTCCCCAGTAATTAAATCTGTAGCAACTGAAATAAATGGAATTTCTAAATCTTCAATTTTTATATCACCAATAAGCCCATCAATAAATTCTTTAACATTATTATTATCAATAAAACCTGAAGCAAATAATTTGGGCATAAATAATTTTGCTATCATCATTTTATTTATTTGACTAATTATATTTTCCATTTTTTGGGGACTTATGCCAGAAGCATATAATCCGCCAATTAAAGCACCTATGCTTGTGCCAATAATAATGTCAATTGGGATCTTGTTTTTTTCAAGTACCTTGATAGCTCCAATATGAGCAAGTCCTCGGGCACCACCACTACCGAGGACTAAAGCAATTTTGTTGTCCGTTTTTATCATCTTCCAGTAACTTGCATATAGTTCGTTTTTTTTACTAAGCAATTTACTTTGGCATCAATTAGCTGATCTTCGGTTTGTTGCAATAGGGCTTGAGCTTCTAACAAATCTGCAAGTGTAATCAATCCATTATTATAACTATCATCATTTACTTTATAGTTCTCTTCTGCTTGAGTTTTTGAATCCTCGCTTAATTGATATTGTCTGTAAGCGTCATTTAAATCTATCCACGATTTTTCAATTTGTAAAACAAGAAGCTCGGTAGTGTTTTTGAAATTGTTTTCGGCAATCTCTTCCTTTATGCTTCTTTCCTCCAGTTCGTGAGCACCGCCCCACCATCCAGATATTGGAATAGATACAGTACCGAAAGCCATTCCGAGAGTTCTATTTTCACTTTCATCAAGTTTCATATACATACCGCTAACACCAATAGCAACTTGGGGAAGATATTCACCAAGTTTCATATTTGTTTGTAATCTTTCTGCTTCAACCGATAATTCTAATAAGGAATATTCTGTTCTCATTATTAGTGCAGTATTTTTATCAACATAATAACTTTGAGGTATATCCGTAATTATCAATTCTTCTTTTAACACCAAAGTAGAATCATATAGAATTCCAATATGCTGACAAAATGCCATTGTTGCTAATTCTTTTCCATTTGCTAATTTTGCTTTATTTAAAAGAACTTCACTTTGTTTTAATTTTACTTTTAGAATATCGTTCTTCATAACAAGCCCAGATTTATATGCATCTTCAACCTGATATAGTATTCTATCTAATAATTCTTCATATTTATTAATTGTATTTGTCTTTTCCTCTAACGAAATAATTAACCAATATTGTTCTTCTGTTTTTGAAGTTATTTCATCTCTTATAAGTTTTTCATTAAAGAGAGATGCATCTGCACCTAAGGAGGCAAGTTTATTTCCGTGGTAAATCCTTCCGCCAGCAAATATTGGTTGTATCGCATTTATATAACCAATGGTTCCTTTCTTTAATAACCCCATTGTTCCGCCTGGCAGATACGCAAACTGAGTTGCCGTTGGTAAATTAGCGGGGTTTCCATCATATACTGGAAGATTGCCTCCATCTGTTTCTATTTCCATCAAATTTTCTTGTGCCTCAAACATAAACCCACCGGCAGAAATATTAGGGAAGTAATTTGTAAAAGCCGATTTTTTAATTTGACGTGCAGCTTCCGTTTCTAACTTACTATTTTTACTTTTATTATTATTCTCTAACGCTAACTCTGTACAATTTTCGAGAGTTAAAACTCTTTGAGCAAAAATATTGTTAATACTAAACAGCAATATTAACAGAATAATTAAATTTATTTTTTTCATACTAATTCACTCCTGCCTACCTTACTAGCAGACTCTTCAATTTTATCAAAATCTTTTCTATGAAATAGATAGTACAATACTGGAAGAACCAGCAAAGAGAGTATCATCCCAAAAATCAATCCAAAACAAATTACTGATCCAAGAGGACCCCATAACTGTGAACCACTTAAAATCATCGGAATAACTCCAACCGAGGCTGCAGCTGATGTAAGAAATATTGGACGCATTCTTCTTTTACCAGCAGCAATTGCAGCTTCCTCAAGAGTGAATCCGTGTTTACTTCTGAGTTCTTCTGCGTAGGATATATATATAATTCCATTACGAACCACTATACCCATCAAACTAATAATTCCCACCAATGCCGTTACACCAAATGGATAACCAGTTAGTAAAACTCCAAGAGCTCCGCCAAATATGCTTAAAGGCATTGTCATCATTATAAGAACTGATGTTTTCACACTTCTGAATTGTACTAATAGAATGATAAATATTATTGCTACAGTTACTGCCATTGCATAATAAACTGGAGTAACCTCGTCAACGTTCATTTCATAATCGCCACCGTAGCTAATGGATACACCTTGTGGCAATTCAAGATTCTCTATAAGAGGTCTTGCTTTATTGAAAATACGAGTAGTATAAATACCTCTTTCATTATCTACCATAACAGTTATTGTTCTAACTCCGTTACGTCTTATAATTTCACCTTCTGTCCATTCTTGTTTTATGTCAGCCAATTGCCTTACCTGAACTGAGGAAACTAAAAATGGAGAGGTAACATATTGATTCATAATATCATCAATATTTGTTTTAGTCCTTTTGTCAACTTTAAGATTTACATTAAGAGGGTAATCATTTTCCCATATTGTTGAGACTGGGAACCCTTTTGTTCCAACCATCAATGAATAGTCAAGAATCGTTTTTGAGTAACCAAGACGAGTTGCTTCATCTTGTTTTAATTCAAGCCTTACTGCTTGTAAAGGTTCTCCATAATTGGTTCTAACCCATTTAGCACCTTCTATTCCACGCATAATTCCAGCCACCTGATCTGCCACGCGTTTTATAGTTGCTATGCTATCTCCTGAAATACGAATTTCGATAGGAGCTTTAGCAAAAGACATTTCAAGTTGCTTCCATTTTATATATGCATTCGGATTTGAATCACTATGTTTTTTGCTGTACTCATCTAAAACTTCTATTGTCGCTTTACTCGATTCTGTTATTACCAATAATTGCCCATAATGTTTTGCAGGAAAATTAGGGGCATAAAGTGTGTTAAACCTTGGCGAACTTGTTCCAACAAATGCTGCCACTTCTCTTACACGAGAATCGTTTTGTAATTTTTCTTCAATCTCTTTTAATACCATATCTGTTTGCTCTAAAGAGCTGCCAACTGGAAGATATACTTCTACAGCAAATTGATTTCTGTCAAAAGAGGGAAATGGTTGCTGAGGAATAACAACCAAAAGTCCAAGTCCAACAACAAATGTTAGGAATCCAATAAATACAACTGTTTTTTTCTTCGAGAATGATTTTTCCAAAAGATTATCATAAAAAGATTGTAGCCAATTTAAGAAGGCTATCTTTTTCCCCTTGCTTTCTCCTTTAATCCCTTGCTTTATAAAAGTATAGCTCATTAACGGAACCAATACTGTAGAGACAAGAAGTGATATTAACAACGCATATGTAATTGTTAACGGTAATGATTTTATAAAGTCTCCTGCAAGACCAGTCATAAAAAATGCCATTGGCACAAAGGAAAAAATAATAATCAGTGTTGCAGAAAAGACCGAGCCAAAAAGATCAGTTACACTTTGCGTAGCAGCATCCTTCGGTGTTATACCGTCGTCAAGTTTTTCGACATAGTTATCTATAATCACAATTGCGTTATCCACAACCATTCCGAGAACAATAATTAATCCTGCAAGAGATACTGTTTGTAGGTCCATTCCTGTTGCCCACATTAAACCAATGGTAATTAAAATAGAAATAGGGATAGCTGATGCAGCTACAAGAGCTACTCTTCTTGGCAATAAAAGGAGCGTTACCATTATAACAGCAAAAATTGCCAAGCCAAATTCTACAAGAAAATTATAGATTGATTTTGATACGAAATCTGGCATATCGGAAATAAGTCCTACTTTTACATCAGATGGCAATTGAGCTGTAAATTTATCAATCGCTTTTGTTACTTCATCTCCATATTGCACTATATTGTTACCAGGAAGCATTTCAAGAGAAACTATTAAACATTTCGTTCCGTTCAACCGTATATATGAACTTGGGTCTTCATATTCGCGAACAACTTTTCCTATATCTTTTATGCGAATTACATTACCAAGTGGATCTGAATAGACAATTTGGTTAGCAATATCGCTTTCTGTTTTTAAACCAGATGGAATGTGAATTGGACGAATAAATTTTCCATCATCAATTTCACCTGCATAGCCAACCATTCCCTGTGGCTTTAGTGCAGCAAGCACCATAAGTGGTTTTATGCCATAATTTGTCAATTTTGCATCATCTATATAAATATTTATTTCTTACTTTTTGTAATCCAAAATGTTTTACTCTTGATGTTGCTTCTATCTTTCGAACATCATCTTCAAATTTTTCTATATATTTTTCGAGTTCCTTGTATGTTTTGGTTTCCGATTCAACAGCCAATAATATTGCTGATGAATTTCCAAAATCATCATTTGCAGTTAGTGACATTACTCCTGAAGGCAATTGCCCTTTGAATTCGTTTAATCCATGTTTAAGTTTCGACCAAAATGCTTTTGGATCATTCAGCTTTTTTTGAACCTCAACATAAATTACCATTACATTCTCTTTTGAAACAGAATGGGTTTTTGCTTTATCAACTTCTTCATATTGGAACAAGTAGTTTTCTACTTTCTTAGTTAATTGTTCTTCCACTTGCTCTGAACTGGCTCCTGGGAAAACTCCTATAATCAATCCCTGACGGATTTTAAATTCGGGAAATTCATCTCGTGGCATTTGAGTTAACGCCACTATTCCAAATAATACAAGAAAGCTTGTTGTTACTACTATTACTTGTTTATAACGGAGAATTATTTCTATTAGTGTTTGTTTCGTTTTCATGTTTTTTTCCTGTAATTATCAGTTAACAATTCTTATTAATGAATTATCAACAAGCTTTTGCTGACCAGCAACGACTATTTGCTCTTCAATATTTAATCCAGCTGTAATTTCAACTCCGTTCTTCAAGAGTTTTCCTGTTTTAACATATTTTTTTACTGCATTGCTTTGGTTTATGGCATATACAAAATTTCTACCTTGTTCATCAACAAGAACTGCTCTACTAGGAACTGATAATCCTGAGGTTTCGCTAGATTTATCAAGAGCTACATTACAAATCATTCCTGGTTTTATTTGTATATCTTTATTTTCAATTCCAATTTTAATTTTATAAGTATGTGCTAATGGATTAGCAAGAACTCCAATTTGCTCAACCAATCCTGTAAACTTGGCATTATTTAGGGCCGCAATTGTTATTTTTGCTTTTTGTCCTTTTATGATTGATGAAATTTCGTTTTCAGCAATGGATACTCGTGCAAATACTTTTTCAATTTTAACAATGCTAATTGAGGTTAAATTTGGAACTGCTATCATTCCAGGCTCAATTGAACGTTTACCTACAAAACCGTTAACAGGTGAATAGAGCTTGCAATCATCCAAACTCTTTTTTGCAATTGCTGTTGCGGCTTTGGCTTGTGCTAATCCAGTTTCAACTTCCACAAATTTTATTTCGGTCAGATTGCCGTTTTTGTACATGGGAAGTAATCTATTGTAAGCATCTTCCGCTTGCTTCTGAAGAGCAAAAGAGATATCATAAGCATTTTTATATGTTTCATCGTTCAATACTGCAAGAAGTTTTCCTTTCTTAATCAAATCTCCTTCTGAAACAAGAACACGAGTTACTGTACCAACACTCGAAAAACTTAATGGTATAGATTCTGATTCTTCAATTGTTCCACTATATTCAATTTCTTCACTTCCATCAATCTTTTTTATTTGTTCAACCTCAACTTCGATTGGCGAGTTCTGGAATGAGTTTTCAGCAGTTGTATCCGAGCACCCATTAAGAAAATAAATACTTCCTGCTAAGAGGGTGTATATTATAATTTTGTTTGTTTTCATTTTATATCTCCTTTTAGATTATTAGTCTTTTTTAGTTTTTTAGTCGAATACTATTTAAAATTTTTAGTTAATTAATTTTTTTCTATACAAATATTTAAAAAAAAGAATTATAGACTATAATCGTATTATAGTCGAAACTATATTAAAATTTTTTAGATTCCTTCAGCAATTATTTTTGTCACAATATCAATTTTTTCATTATCATCATTATCCAAAAAAAGATAAAGCTCCAAACCACGGATAATTCCAACAATAGCATTTGCTGCTTTACTTAATTGAGTTTCATTTAAAAATTTAAATTCTCCATTTTTAAAACCTTCTTTTAATATGTTCATTATTATTGACTCTTCTTTTTCGTCTATCAGATTACTGAGTCTTTTAATGAAATTTTTATCTCCCTTTATTTCACCCTTAACCAAAGGAAAAAGACCAACCGTGTTTTTAATCTCAATCAACGTTGTAGTAATATATTTTTTCAACTTTTCCTTTGAAGAGCTTAAATCTCTAATTGAAATATTTGCCTTAATAATAATGGTATTTAATTCACTGGATAATAAAGATTCAAAAATTTCATCTTTACTTTTATAGTAATAGTATAGAGTACTTTTTCCTTTTCCTGCTTCATGTGCAATATCTTCCATTGTGGTTTTATTCAAACCCCATTTCTGAAATACTCTTTTTGCCGCATCCAATATTGCTTTTTTTGCTATTTCTTCTTTTTCGTTTTTCATTTTTCCGACTATTATCGTTTTGTAGTCGAAAATTACTAAAACTTATTTAGTAATGCAAATAAAATAATGTGTTGTACAACAAATTGATTTTCAAATAGATCTTATAAATTGATAAGGATTATAAATAAAGCGGATATCACTATTCGGCAATATGAATAAGTGCTTTATTAGAATATTGGCTGGTTTTTCTGGTTTGGTAAACTAAAATTATTTTAAGACATAAAAAAGGGGACTAAAAGTCCCCCTACAAACTATTTCTCTTTTTTATCAGAAGAGACTTTTCGTTTCTCTAAAACATTGTCGATTAACTTATATTCTTTGGCTTCAGTTGCTGATAAATAATAATCTCTATCACAATCATCATGAATTTGTTTCATCTCTTTGCCAGTGTGTTTAGCAAGAATTGTATATAAAGTATCACGAGTTTTAACCATTTCTTTAGCATGGATTTCAATATCAGAAGTTTGTCCTTGCAAGCCACCAATCCAAGGTTGGTGAATCATAATTTTTGAATGTGGAAGTGAAGAACGTTTCCCTTCAGCACCACCTGCTAGTAGAACAGCTCCCATACTAGCGGCAAGTCCAACACAGATTGTTGATACATCAGGTTTTATATATTGCATAGTATCATAAATTGCTAATCCAGCAGAGACAGAACCACCTGGAGAGTTGACGTACAAGAAAATATCTTTATCAGAATCTTCAGCTTCTAGAAATAGAAGTTGTGCAATAACAACACTTGCAACATGATCATCTACCCCAGAACCAAGAAATATTATTCTCTCTCTAAGCAAGCGTGAATAGATATCCATTCCACGTTCACCTTTACCAGTTTGTTCAATAACGTATGGAATTAATTGATTATAAATTTCTGGTGCCATAATTAATCCTTTTTCTCATCTTTTTTAGTTGTTTTTTTTGGAGCTTTTTCTGCTACTTTTTTAGTAGTCTTCTTTGCTGTTTTCTTCACAGGTTTCTTTTCAGAGTCCTTTTTTGCTTTATCAGCATCAACTTCTTTCATCTTTGTATTTTCAGTTAGAAATTTAATAACCTTATCTTCTAAAAGCGATTCTTTTCTGTTAGTATCTTTATAATATTTAACAAGCTTTTTAACAGAAATACCTGTTTTACCAGCTTCCTCTTCTGCTAATTTCTCAAGTTCAGACTCTTCAACTTCAATATTTTCCATACGAGCAATATTTTCAAGAATTATTTGCCATTTTGCAGTCCATTCAGCTCTTTGTGCTAAATTTTTTCTCAAAATTTCATCATCAGGTACTTGCTGTTTATATTGCTGAGCATTCTGTTTTTCAACCTCAATAAGTCTATCTAACATTGTAGTAACATAACCCTCTGGTGCAGTAAATTCATTATTCTTTACTACTTCATTTAATAAACTACTCTCAAAAATTTGAGTGGATTGACTCGCATAATATTTTTCGTAATTATCTTTTATTTGTCCTCTAAACTCATCAATTGTTTTAGCTTGTTTGTTAGAGATTTTTTGAACAAACTCTTCATCGAATTCAGGATAAGCAGCTTTTTCAATTTTTACTATTTCTATAATATATTTATATTCTTCTTTGTGAGTCTCTTCACCATGTTTGTGTTCATCCACGAAAGAAAAATCAAATTTTTCGCCCACTTTTTTCCCAATTGATTTCTCTAGTAGTTCGAGGTTTACAGTTGGTTCAGATAGATCAACAGTTAAGTTTTCTGTTTGGCTACCTTCAAAAGGCTCTCCATCTTCATTTATTCTTTGAAGATTTGCAACAAACCTAAAATCTTTATCTTCTATTTTTTCAGCATCATTATATGTTTTATGAGGCTTTAATGTTTTATCTAATTCATTTTCAACATCTTCATCACGAACTTTTAGAATTGGTTTTTCAATTTCTAAACCTTTATAATCTTTTAGTTCTAATTTTGGTTTTACTTCATAAGTAACTTTGAAGTAAAGTTTTTCCCCACGTACAAAATCGATATCAATCAGTTTAGGAGTTGAAATTGGGTTTAAATTATCAGCTTCAGCAATATCCCAGAATTTTTTATTAGAGATAGTTTCAGCAGCTTGATATTCAATTGAATCTCCATAGAATTTTTTAATTACATGAATTGGAGTTTTTCCTTTTCGAAATCCATCAATTGAAATCTTTTTTCTCTCCTTTTTATAGGCTTCTTCAATCTCTGGTTTAATTTCATCATAAGTTAATGTTACTTCTAACTCATGCTCTGCTTCTGCAATTTTATTTACTTTCTTTTCCAAACTAACCTCATCTCATTTGAGAAATTTTACATATATTTTATCCAAAATCAAAAAGCCCAATCCCGATATTGGGGATTGGGCTACAATAATTAGTACGAGAGGGGGGACTCGAACCCCCACACCTTGCGATACTAGATCCTAAGTCTAGCGCGTCTACCAATTCCGCCACCCTCGCATCTAACAAATAATTTAGCTAACAAATATAAAAATAATTTTTGCTTTTCGCAAAGAAGAAAAGCACAGCTTTCTACCAATTTTATCAATTATAAATTGATAAAGTAATTATTATTTACTTAGTCCATTAAAAATAATAAATTATAAATTTAAAATATAATTTTGGAGGCACAATGTTTATCACTCTTCTAATTACAACGTTTATAATTTCTGTAATTGTTTCGTTTTTAGTTGTTAAATTATTTAGTAATTCCATAGATAAGATTCTAAATCGATTAATTGAAGATTCTTTAAGCAACGCATGGGTTAAATATCTAAAATTTGCTATTTATGTAGTAGGTATTTCCTCTGGGGTAAATGTTTGGAAACTATCTCAATATATTGGTACTTCTGAGACTAAAGCCTTGGAGCTAAATCACAATACATGGGTGCTTGAGATTTATAGCAACATTATTGGTACACTTCAAGGAATTGCCTGGCTTCTACTTGTCTTTTTCATATTTGCACTAATTGGATATATGATTTTACGAATATCAGAATTAAAGAATAATAGAAACAAAGAATAACCCTTTTGCAATTTCTATTCAAAAACAAAAATTGTGTGCTAAAGTTGAAAGTTGATTATATTTCATTTTTTAATCTTAAGAAAAATATTTGCAAATATGGACGAATTAATAAATAAAAAAATTGAGAACTACACTATAGTTTCACTTCTTGGTAAAGGTGGAATGGGTGTTGTTTATAAGGCTCACGATGAAAAGCTTAACAGATTTGTCGCAATAAAAGTTCTTAATGCTCCACATGTAAAAGATAGTAGAAAAATGATGGATCGCTTTAAAGTTGAAGCTCAAAATCATGCACAATTGATTCATCAAAATATTGTAACTGTTTATGGATTTGTTGAGTTCGACAATTTACTTGGAATTGTAATGGAGTATGTCGATGGTGAAAGTCTTGAAAAAGTTATTTTCAAAAATCGACGAATGCACATTTTTGATGTAGTTTATATAACAGAGCAATTATTAGATGGAATTGCCTATGCTCATTCCAAAGGGTATATTCATCGTGATATAAAACCATCCAATATAATTGTAAATAGTGAAGGTGTTGTGAAAATAATGGATTTTGGAATTTCCAAATCCATTGACGAAGAAAATGTTGGCACTCGTTCTGGTGGAAGAATTGGAACGATTCATTACATGAGTCCAGAGCAGATAAAAGGTAGAAACGTTAATAGGGTTTCTGATCTTTATTCTATTGGATGTACAATGTACGATATGCTTTCTGGGCAACCTCCCTTTGATAGTAAAAACGATTTTGATATAATGGATGGGCACTTAAACGAAAATCCCAAAAACCTTACTCAGTATTTGCCAACAATTCCATTAGAATTAGATACAATAGTTCAAAAACTACTTAAAAAGCCTCAAGAAGAGAGGTATCAAACTTGTAGTGATATTAAAAATGATTTGAAGCAATTTGATAAACTACTGAAAACATCTGAAGCAAATTATTTTAATGAAAGAAAAGTTCGTAGAAGACTCTCAAAAAAGAAATCTATTATTAGCAGTATAGTTTTTATTCTTGCCTTTGCAGCTCTTGTATTATTTGTTGTTTCTCAAGTTAAAGAGTTTATGGCATTAAAGGGTTATAAAGTTTTCGAAGAAAATAGCATCTCTACTCTATTTGAAACGGAAGAGAAATTCTCTTTTGCTAAATTCACAAAGCACGATTTAACAACTAAATTTAACCTTCACTCGCTAACTATTGATAATAATAATTTTACAATTGTTGGCGATTCGGGAATTATTTTAATAAACCACGATACTGCCAGTAGTTGGAAAAAAAGTAGACTTGAAGAGGGTATTAAACTATTAGACTCGTGGACTTTCAAAAATAATGAGAAAATTATAATTGGGGAAAAATCATCCTTTATTTATAGTAAAAATGATGAAAACAGATGGTATTCGATCTTAGACAAGGATTTTGAGTTGTATGATATTGATTTTCTTGATGAAGAAATTGGATTTATTGTTGGATCTAATGGTTTGATTCTAAATACGTTTACTAGTGGATTAAAGTGGAATAGGATAAGAACAAATAGTAAAGTGACATTCTTTGATATTAACATGCTTAGTAAAGAAATCGGATATATTGTTGGGCAAAATGGTACAATTCTCAAAACTATGGACAGCGGAAATAGTTGGATAAAACAAAATTCTAATTCAACAAAGTATCTAAAATCAATTGATTTTAACAGCGCAAATATTGGAATATCTGTTGGGGGCAACGGTACAATTTTAAGAACAGAAAATTCTGGGGTTGAGTGGATTCCAATAAAGAATGTTACTACAAGAAGATTAAATAAAGTTAGATTCATTTCTGAGAAAAGTATAATTATTATTGGTAATTCTGGCACTATTCTGATTTCCAATGATTCTGGGTTAAACTGGAAGTCGGTAGAATCAAAAATATATAATAACTGGAATGATATTTCAATTACCAAAGAAGGTAAAATATTTATAGTTGGAAGTAATGGAACAATGATAGAATTGGAAATGGGAGATAAATAATTGGATAAATTTGTAATTGAAGGAGGGCATGAGCTCTCTGGACGAGTAAAAATAAGTGGTGCAAAAAACTCTGCATTGGTATTAATGCCTGCAACTTTACTTAATAGTGGAAAGAATAGTTTTAGCAATATTCCTAAAGTTAATGATATCTATACAATGATTAAGTTGCTAAAATATCTTGGAGTTGAAGCTACATTTGAAAACAGTAGTCTTGAGTTAGATACTTCAAACATAAGTAATCAGCATGCTCCATATGAACACGTTAAAAAGATGCGTGCTTCGGTTTATGTACTTGGTCCATTGTTAGCTAAATATGGATACTCAAAGGTTTCTATGCCTGGTGGATGTGCATGGGGTCCTCGCCCAATTAATCTTCACCTTGAAGCCCTAGAGAAGCTAGGAGCAGAAATAGTTTTAGATGGTGGAGACATAATTGCAAAAGCGAAAAGACTTCACGGAGCAAACATTAATTTTGAAATTTCATCAGTGGGAGCAACTGGTAACACAATTATGGCAGCTGTTCTTGCTAAGGGTGAGAGCAAGATTCAGAATGCTGCAATGGAACCGGAAATAACAAACCTGTGTGAATTCTTAATTGATATGGGAGCACGTATTGAAGGAGTTGGAACATCTACTCTATTAATTGACGGTGTTGATGAACTTAGTTCTGCCAAAGGCGAAATTATTGGAGATAGAATTGAAGCTGGAACATTACTCATTGCAGGAGCATTAACAAAAAGTAAAATTGAGATAGAATATTCAAATATTGAGCATATTGATGTTGTTCTATCAAAGCTTAAAGATAGCGGTGCTAAAATTAGTATTAACAATAACTTAATAGAGGTTGATTCAAGGAGTGTTGACCCTAAAAGTGTTGATATTACTACAGCAATCTATCCTGGCTTTCCAACAGATATGCAAGCACAATGGATTGCATATATGGCACTTGCAAATGGAACTGCCACCGTTACAGATAATATTTACACCGATAGATTTAGTCATGTTCCTGAACTAGTTCGTTTGGGAGCAAGCATAGAGCGTGTAAATAATATGGCAATAGTTCGTGGGGTTGAGAAGCTAAAAGGAGCAAAAGTTATGTCCACAGATTTACGTGCAAGTGCTTCTTTGGTTCTTGGAGGATTAGCAGCAGAAGGAACAACTGAAGTGCTCCGTATTTATCATCTAGATAGAGGATATGAAAAAATTGAGGATAAATTAACACAACTCGGAGCAAAAATAAAGAGAGTTTCAACCTCGGAATTTTAATTTCAACTGGCAAAAAATGAACAATAAAAGTGAAACTGAATTAGAAAAATTCGCAAATTTTGTAATATTTAAAACAGAAACTGCTAAAGTAAATATAGATGTTTTTTTTAATAATGAGACTATTTGGCTAACTCAAAAACTAATAGCAGAGCTTTTTGAGAAAGGGAGAACAACAATTACGGAGCATCTTAATAATATCTTTTTAGAAGGTGAACTTTTCGAAGATTCAGTATGTCGGGATTTCCGACATACTGCTGCAGATGGGAAAAATTACATAGCAAAATACTACAATTTAAAAGCAATTACTGCAATTGGTTATCGTGTAAACTCGCATAGAGCAACTGAATTTAGAAAGTGGGCAACAGATGTTTTACATGAATACATCATCAAAGGTTTTGCAATGGATGATGAGCGGTTAAAGCAAATAAAGCACTTTGGAAAAGATTATTTTGATGAAATGCTTGAACGTGTTAGAGATATACGCTTAAGTGAACGAAGATTGTATCAAAAGATTACAGATATTTATGCCCTCTCTGCGGATTATGATAGTAAAGCAGATATAACTAGACATTTCTTTTCATCAGTTCAAAATAAATTACATTGGGCTATTACTGGTAAAACTGCCGCCGAAATTATTTACACCGAAGCAGATGCAGAAAAAATATTTATGAGTCTCAAAACATGGAAAGATGCCCCAGAAGGTAAAATATTAAAAAGTGATGTTTCAATTGCAAAAAATTACTTAAATAGAGAGCATATCAAAAACTTGGAGAGAATAGTAACTGCTTATTTAGATTTGGCTGAAAGCAGAGCAACAAATAGAAAAGTGATGAATATGAAAGATTGGGAAGAGTTTCTTGTTAAATTTTTAGAACTTTCAGATTCTCCAATTCTTACTGATTTGGGTAAAGTTACAATGCTAGAAGCAAAACTTAAAGCTGAAAGTGAATTTGAAAAATATAGACCAATTCAAGATAAATTATATATTTCTGATTTTGACAAAGAGATAAAGAAGTTAAAGAGTAGCTAAATTAGAATTTAAAAATCGTTAACATATAATCATGACCTGACAAAATTACGTAAGAAAAAATAAGGCATGTTAGTAAAATGAACAAACTAAAATCATATATAACCACCCCAAACATATTACTACTAATAGTTGTAATATTTGCAATTATTGCTCAGACTCTTCCATTGGCTCAAGTTCTAAATTTTGAATTTTCTTTTCTCTTTAGCATTTTCCTTTTTCTTGCTTCTGGCATTCTTACAATTTTTTATCTCCGTAAATTTAAAACTTTTGGTGTGCTCCCTGCAATAATTATGATGAAAAAGAGAGTCTATTTGCTTTTGCTTTTCTCTCCACTTCTAATATCTATTGTCTCAAATCTGCTATTCCAAATTTGCCCAATTTGGGATGGAATTTTGTATTACTTAGTTATTGTTATACCAGCTTTTTATTTCGGATTTATAACAGGAGCATTCTCTTTTTGGAGCAGCAAAAAGTTTTCATACTTAATATTCGGTAGCATATTTTTGCTATTTGCACTTGCTCCTATTTTGGAATTTTATATCTATCCACAAGTCTATTTTTTTAATATAATTGTGGGAATTATTCCAGGAACAATATATGATGAAGAGATTTTAATAGGGAGCAAGCTAATTGTTTTTAGAGTACTCCACATTATTTTGTTTACAATTCTTCTATATGCAATGTTTAAAGTTGGTACTAGAAAGAAAAAAAATATTTATTATTTAGTATTATCAACACTACTTGTTACAATTGCTATTTTTCTTTTAAAACCCATTTTAGGATTTTCAACTAATGAGAATAAGTTAATCAAATCCCTTAAGGGAAGAGTGGTAACTTCTGATAATATAATATATTACACAGACAAGATAACGTTTAATGATTCCCAATTATTAAGACTAGAGCATGAATTCTATTCTAAGGAGGTAGCACGAAAAACAAAGTTATCAACATCAGAGAAAGTTATTTCATACATTTTTTCGGATCGAAAACAGAAGGGAGCATTATTTGGGAGCAAGGCAGCAAATGTAGCTAAACCTTGGATGAACCAAATATTTCTTGATTACAACTCTGTTGAAAGTACATTGGAGCATGAACTTGTTCATATCTACGCAGCACAAATTGGGAGCACTCCTTTTAAAATTGCAGATGGTTATAACATGGCAATGTTAGAAGGTTATGCAATGGCAATTGAGGATAATTATTCGGGATATGATATTCACTATATGGCTCTTCTTGCAAAAGAGAGTGGTTATAATTTTAACATTCCAGAATTGTTTTCACGGTTTAATTTCTTCGGACAAGCCTCATCCCTTTCATATATAACTGCCGGCTCTTTTATTAAATATTTGATAGAGATTTATGGAATTGAAAAAGTAAATCTGTTATATCAAGATTTAGATTTTGAAGAGTATCTAGGAAAGAATCTTGATGGATTATCAAATGAGTATGTTCAGTTTTTGGGAGAACTTAATTACCCAATAAACAAACAACGAGCAAATCTGTTTTTTGGTAGAAGACCAATTACCAAAAAAGTCTGCCCAAGAACTGTTGCTAATAACCTCAATTCTGCTTGGGATTTATATCGAGAAAGAAATTATTTCTCAGCCATGAGTTTATTTCGAAAAATATTTAATTATTCAAATTCTTACTCTGCTCTGCTAGGTATTATTTACTCAAATACTAAACTTGGTTTATACTCAGAATCACTTAATTTGATAGAAAGCAATATGGATGAATACAATAAAACTTCGTCATACTATTCAGCTTTATTAAATTTAGGCGATTCATTTTCGTATACTCAAAATTTTGGGAAAGCTGATTCTGTTTATCAAATACTATATGAGTTTGAGCCTAATGCGAGATATAAAAATCTTGCAGAAATTAGAATGAAACTAATAGTTGAAAATAAAATATTTGAATATCTCACTGGAAGTGATTTTGACAAATATTGTATATTGAAATCATTAAATGAGGAAAGATTATTTGATGCATCAATTCCAATTATGATTGAGTTATCAGAAAGATTGGATGAAAATATTAACTCATTTAGCTCATTTCTGAATGGAAAAAATATCGAAAACTTATTCAGCAATTCTTTGTATGAATTATCTAAATATTTTATGAGAAATTTAGAATTTGGAAAGTCCTTAAAGTTAGCTGAGTTAAGTATAAGAACATGTAATGAAAATTACAGAATGTCAATTCTAAAATCACACAGAAAAAAAGTTTTCTGGTTTCTCAATAAGCATAATTTATTTAATTATTAATACTAATTTGATTGCAAAGTGTAAAACACGTAAATTACTAATGTTAAATATGAGATATATATGTTACAAATAGAAAGAGAATTAAATAATATAATTGTGGATATTCCACCAAAATTTAGAACAACTATTTTACAGTATGCAAAATCGGTAAAATTACGTGCCGAAAAAGGGGAACTTAGTGATTCTGAGTATTTAGGAAAAATTCCAGGGATGACTGAATCAATTATTAAAGAATCAAAAGCTGATAGAAGTGAGTATTCAGAAAACCTCGATTGGTAATGTATAAACTATTCTATTCACCCCAAGCAAAAAAAGATGCAAAGAAAATTGCATCTTCAAAACTAAAACCCAAAGTAGAATATTTATTAAAAATTATTGCAATAAATCCTTATTCATTTCCTCCATCTTTTGAATTTCTTTCAGGCAAACTTGTTGGATTTATCTCTAGAAGAATTAACAATCAACATAGGCTTGTTTATGAAGTTGTTGAAAATGAAAAAATAATTAAAATTTTAAGAATGTGGACCCACTACGAATAATTGTGGATAGTTTATAGCAATTGATAAAAAATTATAATGTTAAATTTCAAAAAATATATTACAGAAAAAGATTACTTCAAAATTGCCTCAGAAGTTGCTGATGAGATGAATATCCAAATATTTGTGGTCGGTGGATTTGTACGTGATTTAATATTAAACCGAAAATTGGATGATGTTGATATTCTTGTAGTTGGTGATGGTCTCAAGTTTGCACAAAACTTATCTCAAAAACTTGGAGTTAAAAAAGTTGATTATTTTAAGACTTTTGGAACAGCTCATTTTTTCTATAGAGATATTGATTTAGAATTTGTTGGGGCAAGAAAAGAGTCTTATTCTAGTGATAGCAGAAATCCAGAAGTTGAAATTGGAACATTTGAGGATGATATCAATCGTCGTGATTTTACAATAAACACTCTTGCAATTTCACTCAATAAAAATAGCTTTGGTGAACTGATAGATACCTTTGGTGGTGTAAAAGATATTGAGTCAAAGTTAATTAAAACTCCGCTTGACCCAGCTGAAACATTTAATGATGACCCTTTAAGAATTTTACGTGCTTTTAGATTTGCTTCTCAATTAGATTTCCAATTGGACGAATCGCTAATTGAGGCTGCAACAAAGTTGGCAAGTCGTTTAGAGATAATTTCGCAGGAAAGAGTAACTGAAGAATTTTTCAAAATTTTAAGTTCTCCTAAACCTTCTGTTGGATTAAAACTAATTTATGATACTGGTGTTATGAGGGTCATTTTTCCAGAAGTTGCAGAGCTTGGGGGAGTAGAGACTAAAAATAATTTTAATCATAAAGATGTATTTCTGCATACTTGCCAAGTAGTTGATAATGTTGCGGAAGTATCCGATAACGTCTGGCTACGTTTTGCCGCATTAATGCATGATATTGCAAAACCACCAACCAAAAGATTTGATGAAAAAGTAGGATGGACATTCCACGGGCATGAAGAGAAGGGTGCTCGTTGGATGAAATATATCTTTAAGCGTATGAAATTACCTTTTTCAAAATTAGATTACATTCGCACTCTAGTTCGTTTACATCTCCGTCCTATTGCACTTATTTCGGATAATGTTACAGATTCAGCAATTCGAAGATTTATTGTAACAATCGGTGAAGATTTAGAAGATATGATTACACTTTGTCGTGCAGATATTACAAGTAAAAATCCTAGAAAAGTAACTCGATATCTATCTAATTACGAAAAAGTAATGGATAAAGTGAGAGATGTAAAGGAGAGGGATAAATTACGAGAATTCCAATCTCCAGTTCGTGGCGAAGAGATTATGAAAATATGTAATATTCCTCCATCCAGAAAAGTAGGGGATATTAAAACTGCCATTGAAGAAGCAATACTAGAAGGTGAGATTGGGAATAACTACGAAGAAGCGTTTAAGTATTTAATGAAAGTAAAAGGGCAATTTGTATAGAACTTAATCCTGTGTGCACATATAG
>CBDUTO010000011.1:0-52189 GCA_965370315.1 uncultured Melioribacteraceae bacterium | reverse complement strand
TATAAACCATATACTTCCTGTGGTTTTTGTGGTAGTCCAAAAGTTTTTTGTGGAGGATTATCATCGCCACTATTTTGCCATACAAGATACAATGCCGTTGCTGCTACCGCACCGATAACAAAATAGATAATTTCATTATCCCAAAAGGAAGAATCCTCTTCTTTAAATGGAGTTTTCAAATCGTCTTTAGCCTCTAAATTATCTATTCCAAAGAAATTAATTTTTGCAAAAATTAATGGTGTGTGGTTTGTATAATTTTTACTATTGGCAATAAAGTCGTTTGCAACGTGAGTTTTTAACGAAGCCAAAGAAGTGTTAAAGTTAATGCTGCTTAGCTCTGATAATTTGCTAGGGTTATTTATAAATAATGAAGAAGTTTTACTAACAGGAAAATCAAAGTCCCTGGAAGAAAAAGTAGGTCTATTCACATTTTGCGAAAAAATTGCAGAGAAAGAGATTAAGAATAATAAAAAAAACAAACGCATTATTTTTGTCACCATTGCTCCCGATTATTAAATCAAATTATATAATATTTAAATTATTGAATAATTATTAAAATTGTTATTCTATTCTACTCACTAAATTAAAAGAGAGTGGAAATAAACATGAAACTGTAAGTAAAACCTCATGTCGAAGCCAGCTCCAATAGGATGAAAATATTGACGATTATTTAGAATGTCTTTAAAAACCAAATTTAGCCAAACCCTTTTCTGCCAAAACCATTTTTGAACAGATAAATCAATTGTAGAGTATGCCTCTATTTTGTTGGATGATTCAGTGTTGGATTGGTAATCCAGATACTGATACTGGTTCCAATAGGTTTCTGATTGGAAGTAATATCTTGCCCATATCCCAAAGCTATTATCAAAGTTAAAATTAATAGAGTAAACAAATTTGTGGTTGGGAAACGATTTCCAAATATTCTTAAACAAATATGATCCATCAAATTCTGCTTGGTATTGATAATAAAGATTATGGTTTACTACTTTAGAAATTATTTGCTCCAATTTAATTGATCCAGAAGCAACCTTTAAAAATTCGTCGTTACTTATACTGTAATTGCTTTCAATTGTACCATCAATTAGATTGAACTGATAGTTGTAATCTTCAAGAGTATAGTCAAAAAAGTGTCTATAATCTCCAACCAGATTAAAATTAAAATTCTTGTTTAAACTATAACTGTAAGATAGATTTGATGAGAAAAGGTTGGATTTATTATTGGATATTAAGTTATTTGCAAAATTGTTAAAACTATTGGAGAAGTTTGAAACATTATAATAAGTAGATAAATTTTGAGAATAACTAAAGGCAAAGGTTAAGCTGTTCCTTTCAGAAATATTCCAAAAGTTTTTAAGCGTACCATTTAAAAGTGTTTCTCCACTTTGCTTTGTTGTTGAAAAATCAAAAATATAATTGAACTTCTGATTAAGAAAATAATTTAAGGAAGTGTAAAGAGTTATTCTGTCAAATTGGTTGTTTCCATTAAGCAAAGTGAGTTCATTGTTTTCGTATGTTAATCCGAAAGCTAAAGAAATATTATTTTCTCTGTATTCGCTTTCAATGCGTGTAAGAAATCTTTTGCTACGTTCATAAAAATCTGAATAGATTGAACTTGTTCTATTTTTCAGCTCATTCTCAGAAGTCTTAATAAAATAATTTAAGTCTATCTTTGGTGTAAGATAGAATGTTCCATTTAGACCAATATGCTTTAAAATATTATTGCTAGGTACTTCCGACCCAATCTCGCTATAAAAAACAAAGTCCTCATTTTCTGTATATCCAAATAATAAATTATGATTTCCATTTAACGCATTGAAATTTAAAATTGTCGATGCCGCAAGCATATGAGATTTATTATCTGAACTTATGCTGTTAATTCTATCTTTAATAGCTGGATCAGTTAAATAGTTTTCTTCTGTTTTTATAAACGTTCTCAAATACCAATCTTCGCCTCGTGTGTTTAAGTTAAACGATAGGAGATAACCAAGCTTATCAACATTGGGCGATCGTTCTTGCGTAAACACATATGGTCCGGGATCACCCACCTCATTGCCAACACTATTAAATAGATTAAAGGATAAGCCTTTGGTTGGTTTTTTTGTTATAAAATTAATTACACCGCCAGTAGCATATATTCCATT
The DNA here is from genome assembly GCA_965370315.1 of uncultured Melioribacteraceae bacterium. GTDB lineage: Bacteria > Bacteroidota > Ignavibacteria > Ignavibacteriales > Melioribacteraceae > 1-14-2-50-31-20. The sequence continues at coordinate 50,048 of CBDUTO010000011.1, read as the reverse complement.
CTCCAATTGTGGAAAGCTGTTTACCACGACTGTATCTATTTGATCTATAGTTAAAGGAATTAGATTTAGATTAATAAAATCATGCTCACCTAAATCAATTTGCTGACCATTGATTAAAACAATTACAGTTTGATTTTGATAAAGAGATAAATTGTTTGGTGATACTGCAAAGCTATAACCATTAATTGTTGAATTATTCCAATTGTTGAGAAGATTAAAAATGTCACTTATATTAATTACTCCAGAGTTTTTTAAGTCACTATTAGAAATAATAGTTTTTGAAATACCATCATTAAAGTCTCTCTTTTGAGAAAACAAAAAAGATGAAATTATTAGCAAGATTAAAACGAAATACCTCATTCAAATACTCGTCTTAACCAATCAGGCGTTGAGAATGAATACGAAACCCCTGCCGATAAATTGAAAAACTTCATAGATCTATTTGTGAAAACTGTAATAAGTTCACCACTTAAATTTAATGATAATTGACTGAATAAGGGAAGAGTGAAAACTGCATAAGGCCCAATTGCAAGTTCACTTTCATTTTTTTGAAAAGAGTTTAACGTATCACTTTCAAAGGTCATTAAATAACTACCAACTTTTACCCCAGCACCCAGTGATGAATTAAGTGGCAGATCAATTACCCCAATCCAACTTATATATATATAGTATGATGAAAAATCTGGATACTTGCTTTTTATTCCCTTAAATGAGGTATGTAAAAGCCCAACAGAAATATCACCAATGTAAAATTGTGTTTGAAAATAGCCACCAAAACTATTTTCAATATTCCAGTAAGTATCCAATCCATTGTGCTCGGTAGTTTTAATATATGATATAGCAAAAGTGCTTTTATCAAAAGTATTATCGATGGATTGAGAAAAAACAGTTCCAGAAATAAATAATGCTAAAAATATAATTTTTGATTTGTTCATATACTGAACTAAAATAATTAAAATTACTATTGTTAATGTGATAATTATCACAAATATAATGATTTGTAGTTCATATTTTTATGGTTTAATATCTTATAATTGAAAAATAATTATTTGAAAAGATAGAGAAAAAGATTATTTTATTATGTAGAAATTTACACTAATTAAGACAGTATGTTCTTTTATTAAATCAAAAGCTGAATATATTAAACATCAGGACATCTATATAGAAATTTAATTAATAATAATATCATTAAAAAGCGAGGCACTAATGAAAAAAAGTAACACAATTGTAATTTTGCTTGTAGCTATGTTTCTAACCATTGCTACTGTTAACACTAATGCACAACTCAATAATTACGACCTTAAAGTTGGTCTCCAAGGCAATTACATTGGAGTTTGGAATGAGTTTGATGCAGATGGTTTATCATTTCAAGTGAGACCTTTTGTAAGATACGAACTTGGTAGTATGTTTGATCTTGAGGGTGGAGTTGGATTTGGTTTCATGGAAATGAAAGATTATGGTGGAAATGCTGTGTCAGAATCGTTTATTCCAGCGGATCCTAGATTATTATTTAGCCCAATAGAAAGTGACTCTTGGAATCCTTATTTATATGCTGGTGTTGGATTGGTTTATTATTCAATCGCTGACATGCCAATTGATCCAGTAAGCACTACTGTTGATAACAACACAGAACTTTTTGTTCCTGCTGGTTTAGGAATTGAATTTGCTATTGGTGACCACTGGTTGCTAGATGTGCAAGGTGGTCTTAATGTGGTATTTTCAGATCTTGTAAATGCGTATGAAACACCTAATCCTGCTAGCGATCACAACAAGTATGATAAATGGTGGCATGCTGGTATTGGCATTGCATACTCAATTGGTGGATGTGAAGTTGATCCAGATGAAGATGGATTGTCTACATGTGAAGAAGAAAAAATTGGAACCGATCCTTTAAATGCCGACACAGATGGTGATGGACTTAAAGATGGTGAAGAAATTCAAAAGTATAATTCTGATCCATTAAAAGCTGATTCGGATGGTGACGGACTTAAAGATGGCGAAGAAGTTAATAATTATAAAACTAGCCCTACAAAAGCTGACACTGATGATGATGGACTAAATGATTTTGCTGAAGTTATTACTTACAAATCTGATCCATTAAATGCAGATACTGACGGCGACACACTTAAAGATGGTGCTGAAGTTAATACTCACAAAACAGATCCTACAAAAGCAGATACTGATGGCGACAAGCTTAAAGATGGTGAGGAAGTTAATAAGTATAAAACAGATCCTTTAAAAGCAGACACTGACAAAGGTTCAGTTGATGATGGAACAGAAGTTAATAGAGGAACTGACCCACTTAATCCTAAAGATGATGTTGTAAAACCAGTTGTTGTTACAATTGATAAAGTTGTTCTTGATAGAATCAATTTTGAATTTGATAGCAATAAATTAAATAGCCCTGATAAGAAAGCGTTAGCAAGATTATTAGACCAGCTTAATGCTCATCCTTCAGTAAAAGTAAGCTTAACTGGATATGCTGATAGTTCTGGTCCTGATGCGTATAACTTAAAGTTATCAAAACGAAGAGCTCAATCAGTTAAAAAATATTTAATTGCAAATGGTATTAATGAAGGTAGATTAATTTGTAGTGGCAAAGGAGAATTAAATCCTGTAGCTTCAAACAAAACAAAAGAAGGAAGAGCTCAGAACAGAAGAGTTGAAATTGAAAAATATGAAAAGTAATATTTTATAATAGCTCTTTTTCTACCAGCCCCATTCCGATTCTCTCGGGATGGGGCTTTTTTTATTAATGCTTGCATACCATTCTGCACATATTTAGTTTTGTCCGTTTTAATTATTATAATATGAGAAAAATGTTAAACCAGACGAAAATTATTTTAATAGCAAGCATTCTATCTTTTTTGTTTTTTAATTGTAGTGATGTTGAAGATATAGATCCGAATGTAAAATTTATTTACAACGAAATTTATTTGGAAGATGATTCTATAACTAATAATATTGATTCTTTTTTCCAAAACAGATATGAACTTGGCGCCTTCAATGGGGCTGTCCTTTTTTCTGCACACGACACAATTATCTATAAAAAGGCTTTTGGATTTGCAAATAGAAAGCGCAAGGATTCATTAAGTATTAACTCAAGTTTCCAATTAGCGTCCGTTTCAAAAACCTTTACCGCATTTGGAATTATGTTGCTTGAAAAAAAAGGGAAGCTATCTTTTCAAGATAGTATAAGACATTTCTTTCCTGACTTTCCGTATAACAATATTACTATTCACCAACTTCTAATCCATCGTTCTGGACTTCCAAACTATATGTATGCTGCTGATGAGCATTGGAAGGATAAGGAGAATACAACGATTGATAATTGTGATGTAATAGATATTTTAATTGGGCATGAACCAATGCGTTATCACAAGCCTGGCGTACGGTATAATTATAACAATACGAATTATGCAATTCTTGCTTCAATTATTGAAACGGTTTCTAAAATGAACTACTCAGAGTTTATGGAAGAAAATGTTTTCAAACCAATTGGAATGATTAATACAAATGTGTATGATAAAAATATTTCCTTCGATAATAATGAACCAGTTGTTGGCTATATAAATTGGAGAAGAAAAGCAAGAAACTCTTATTTGAACGGTGTTGTTGGAGACAAAGGAATTTATTCAACGGTTGAAGATATGAATAAATTTAGCCAAGCTAGTTATAAAAATCATTTTTTCACAGAGAATGAAATGAGTATTGCTTACCAAGGTTGGAATAACGAATTACATGATAACGATAACTACGGCTATGGCTGGCGTGTAAACATGCTGCCAGATAGTTCTAAAATTGTATATCACACTGGATGGTGGAAGGGTTTTCGTTCTTATTTCTTTCGATCATTACAAGATGAAAAGACGATTATTGTTTTATCCAATAATAGTAGAACAGGAAAACTTAGTTCAAAAAGACTCTTTGATTTATTTGATATTAAAAGTGAATAGCTCAATAAGTTATAGTTTTTTTTTTATTGCTGTGATAGGCTTGAAAATATCACATGAATATTAATCTCCAAATATTTTTACTATAGTATTGCCCCCACTTATTTTATATCCACGGTACATACCTTTTGTATTAAACGTCATTGTAATATTGCCATGGTTGTCAATACCAATTACACCACCACTCCCTTTTTGTTGCACTAACTTATTCATTATAACTTCTTTTGCTGCTTCGTCAAGAGAGAGGTTTTTATACTCCATTAAAGCCGAGATATCATGCGTGACTACATTACGAATAAAAAACTCGCCGTGTCCAGTAGCAGAGAGGGCACAGGTGTTGTTGTTTGCGTATGTACCAGCTCCAATAATTGGAACATCACCAACACGTCCATATTTTTTGTTTGTCATACCACCAGTTGAAGTACCAGAAGCAATATTGCCCATTTTGTCCAAGGCAGCACATCCAACGGTTCCAAATTTATAATCATAATTATTATTTAAATAACTTTCATCTTTATTATGCTCTCGAGATTTTATCTTTTGTAATGACTCCCATCGTTCGTCAGTTTTAAAATATGAGGGATTAACTATTTCAATGTTTTGTTCTTGTGCAAATATCTCCGCACCTTTTCCAATCATCATTACATGTTCAGAGTTTTCCATAATTCTGCGTGCAAGTTTAATTGGGTTTTTAACAGTTGTAATACCAGCCACTGTTCCAGCATTGAGATTACTTCCATCCATAATTGAAGCATCAAGTTCGTTTATGCCATTACTTGTAAAGACTGCACCTTTTCCAGCGTTGAAAAGAGGGGAGTTTTCCATCACAAGAATTGTTTGCTCTACTGCATCTAGTGCGCTACCACCATTTTCTAAAATGGAATAGCCTTTCTCCAGAGCCTCACTTAATTTCTTTTTATAGGATTTTGTTTTTACTATAGAATATCTGGATCTTTCCATTGTGCCAGCACCACCGTGAATTACCAATCCAAAACGATTTTTAGATAGCGCTGTGTTGGGACTTTCTCTATTAGTATTAGCACAAGAAGTGATAAATAGTATCGATATTAATATGATAAGAAAACTAATTGCTTTCATAATTATCACTCATAAGATTATTTGTAATTTATTTCTGAAATATGAAATTTTCCAAAAGTAAAATCACCACTTGCAAGATTCCACTGATATTCGAAGTAGGTAGGAATAGTGAAATTGTCGAAAGTCTTATAGTTAGCAAAATGGATAGTAAATGTTTCCCTATTGTAGTCAATTGTTCCAGGCATATATCTGTCGCCACTTTCTACTTTTGTAATCTCACCTTTTTTATTAAAATTAAAAATAGCTGACCCTTTAAGATTGTCGTCCCAAATAGTGGCAAGTGCTTGTGTGCTACTAATTGGTTTCCAGTGTACATTCATATTAGGCAGCAGAACAGTAGGGCAAAGAACGGATTCTAATAAATATAAGACCAGATAGGATCTAGTCAATTTATTCCCTGCAAAATCATTTGTTGTAATACTTGATAAAAGCTTACTGTTTGTAGATGCTTTGGTATTAAAGTATTTGTTTACAGTTACTGTCCAGAGAGGGAAACTATTTTGAGTTTCAATTATTTTCAAAAAGTCTGAGGTAGTTGCCGAATAATAGTTTTGCGAAGTTATATTTTCCCATTCGCTGTTTTTGTCTCTCTTTGTTTTTCCAGTGATTACATATTTGCAATATTGGGGAGAGATGGCTTCTCTCTTAATACTTTTTCTTAAATAGTTCTTAACGACAAAAGGGAGTTTTGAAAAATCATCTGTACTAAATGAGATTGACTTCACTTTAGATTTGTTTTTCTTAAAAAAATCGATTTCTTTCTCTAAAAGAGTATTATTAACATATGGCATTCCAATAAAAAAACCAGCTGTTACAACGACAATTATTCCGATTAAAAGTTTAATTATTAGTTTACTCAAGACAAAATTCCTTTAGATGAAAATCAAAAATAATACTTATTCACGTAGCTGTCAATTGCTAGATATACATTAATTAAACACGAAAATTAAACAAATTAAAACTAAGATAAAACATATGTGCCTAAAAGGCCATAAACCCCTATCTTGTAAAGAGTTATAAAAATAGAAAGTTGTAGATATAGATAATATTTGGTAAATTACAAGTTCTTTTAAATTAAAAATAATAATATGCAGTTTTCAAACAATGATACAATAGCAGCACTTGCTACCCCAGTTGGAGAAGGTGCCATTTCAATAATTCGGGTTAGTGGTGATAATTCAATCGAGAAAGTTAATTCTATTTTTGATGGCAAGGTCAGTCTCTTAGAAGCAAAAACTCATACACTTCATTATGGAAATATTGTTTCCAAAAGTAAATATGTAATAGATGATGTTTTAGTTTCAGTTTTCTTAAATCCACATTCATATACTGGGGAAGATTCAATTGAAATTAGTTCTCACTCAAGTACAATTGTTGTTAAGAAAATTATAGAAGAACTTGTAAACATAAATATCCGTTTGGCAGAACCTGGAGAGTTTACAAAAAGAGCATTTCTTAATGGCAAGATGGATTTAACACAAGCTGAAGCGGTTGCTGATATAATTAATTCGAGAACTGAAGCATCACTGCGCGGTGCAAGAAATCAACTTGATGGAATGCTTTCACAAAAAATAGATCTACTACGAAAAGAGTTAATTGATACTACGTCATTAATTGAGCTAGAGTTGGATTTTGCAGAAGAAGATCTTGAGTTCGTTGCGAAAGAAAGAGTAATAGAAGATATTCAAAAAATTATAAGTGAGATAGAAAATCTTTTAGCTTCATATTCCTATGGGAGAGTTGTTAGAGATGGGGTAAACGTTGCGATTGTAGGGAGGCCTAATGTTGGAAAATCCTCGCTCCTTAATTATATTCTAAAAGAGTCTAGAGCAATTGTAAGTGAAATACCAGGAACAACTCGCGATGTAATTAGAGAAGAAGTTTCAATTGATGGGGTATTGTTTAAACTCTATGATACTGCTGGTATTAGATTAGCAGAAGATGCAATTGAAAAAGAGGGCGTTAAAAGAAGTCGTGAAGCGGTTAAAAATTCAGATGTCGTGATTTTAATAGACGAAGTAGTTAATGGAATTCCAAAAGAGTTATACAATGAGTTAATAGGATTAATTGATGGAGAAAGAATAATTACGGTACTTAATAAAATTGATTTGTTAAATGAGAGTGATGTGGGTGGTGGTGTTTATACTCCGCTCGGCAACCTGGATAATATTGATACACACATAAAAATATCTGTAAAAGATAATATTGGAATAGACGTGCTTCTGGAAACACTAAAAGAAAAAGCTTTGGGAAGTGAATCGTTTACAGAGAAATCAGCAGTAATAAACAACATCAGACACTTTGATGCCCTTTCAAAAGCTAAGATTGATCTAGAAGAGGGAATAAGTTCATTAAGGAATTATCTTTCTGGAGAGTTTATCTCTGTTAATCTTAGAGCCGCTGAGGATTCGCTCGGAGAGATAATAGGTAAAGTTACAACTGATGATATACTAAATAATATTTTTGATAATTTTTGTATAGGAAAGTAGCAAAGAGAATTTGGTACTAGGAATTTGAGCTTTGGATTTATGTATAAAAAGCACAAGCGTTCTCCAATCATAATTAGGAACGTTTCACGTGAAACATGTTTTGTTTGTGTACAGAATATTATGTGAGGGATGAATAAGAGTCAGTATTAATAGTTTCTAATTCAATGTACTGGAGGAGAAAGAAAAGTAGTATAGGGCCGCACGTATATTTTAAGAGTTGAAATGAAAAATCACACTAGAAATAGAGTTCATTTTAAAAGAAGAATAAGGCACTATAAAAATAGTGAGGTTACAAACGACCCAAATACTTTCATCCAATTAAGTTAATTTCTTTTGAAGAGCACGATAGAATAGAGATGAAATTCAATCTCTAAAAAACATGGATGGAACTGAAAAAGGAAAAGGCTCTACAATCTGATAAGATTACTAAGCTACTGAAACGGATCAAAGAGAATTAGTCACTATACAGAGAGAGAAGAAGTATTAATAATTGGCTGAGACCAGTAAACTCTTTGGTACTAATTTCAAGAGTTCACTTAGTTAACCTGTCTTTCAAAGTGACGGCGTCTAAAAACACAAATTACTCAAGTTTCTTCTTTTTAATGGAAAAGCAAGGCTCATAAAGTTTCACGTGAAACAAATAGAGGATTTAATTCTCTTCACAATATTTTGCATTCAAAATTTATAAATGGGTAATGAGATGAAGCTTTTATTTATGGCATGAGTTGAATTATTTGTGTTATATATATTAGCAACCTTTAATCTAGAGTGAAAGGATAAAGAAAAGAATAATTCTTTATGTTCCTGATCTATTTAATGTTGAGTATAGTAACAGTTGGGTTAATAAAATCTCCATATTTGATTAACCAGATATAATAGGATATAGAAAACAAGAAATATAGTTGTCTGACAGCATAAGTTGAAGAATAGAAATTCAGTATGTAGGTTTATTCACAGACACAGTTGAAAATTAAATAGTAGGTTAAGGAAAATGAAAATATATTTAAACCCAAAACAAACAGTATTCAATGGGGGGAATAATTAATAAGGCTGAGTTCTAGTTATGTCAGCAAATTATACGCTACTATTTTCGCAATCAAATTTCAGTGACATTTTGAAATGAGCTTGCTTTTAAGCGATTGAGAAATATTTTGCTATTCATGAGATTTCTCACACCCGACAAAATACATCGGAATTCAAAATGACAAACTCTTTGTTTTATGCCAATTTATTGATAACATTGCGAAAAAACAATGCTTTATGATTAGAATTTAGCTATTAATAACAAAGATTACATGATGTTAGAAATGCTCAAACAATGCCTGATAAAAAAATATTTATAATAGAAATACATTTTAATACTAAACTCAATTCGAAAATGGATTAAGCTATTTAAATGTCGATATAACATACTATTGTTTTTTAATCCATTGAGTTATACACTGATGTTGTACTGTAGTTAACTTTGTCGAAGTGTGATCACTTTATTAGATCTTTGCTGATGTGTAGATAATTATTTGCAATAAATTGGGTCACGAAAGTTTTACTTGTCAGATACTTTTCTAAATGATAGTGCTTCTATATGTTAGAAAAAATGGATCACTTAATAACCTTATTGTTCTACTGATTAAGGAGAAACAAAATTCCTTCTTGAATTGGTAATACCATTTCAATATTTTCTAACAAGATAATTGGAAAACAATAACTATTTGATTTGCAGATTAAGAAAGTATATATTCTATAGATATCAATCTATGCGTTGATATAGTGCCGTATTTTCAATGTTTATATTGAATGCTTGTTGTGTTATTCAACAGAGATCTTTATTTTAATAGGCCAATAAATATAAAGTAAGATGAAGAAAGAAGAACAAAAATTAATGCGTGATTTGCTTAACAACAAAATTGAGCTGTTTTCCAAAGTAGATGAAAAATCAACTCCACCAAGTGGTTGGATAAAAGCGATTAGAATTTCCATGGGGATGACGCTTAAGCAACTTGCTATAAAAATGGATGTTTCGATGCAAAGCATTAATCAGTTAGAGCAGAGAGAAAAAGATGGGGCAATAACATTAAACAAACTAAAGGAAGTTGCAACTGCACTTGATATGAATTTGGTGTATGGATTTTTGCCAAAAGAAGGTAAGCTTGAAGGCACATCAAAAAAAAATCTAATGAATGAAACTAAAAAAACTTTGATTCAAAAATCAGACGATATGGAATTTGAAGAGGAAGGGAATCAGGACGAAAGTTTTTTTAAGTTATTTAGCGGAATGAAAAGAAGGAAAAAAAATAAATGAAAAAATATGACGTAGTTGTTGTGGGTGGTGGTCATGCCGGAATTGAAGCTGCAATGGCTTCAGCCAAGATGGGTGTTTCAACAATGCTTGTTACAATGGATAAAAATGCAATGGGTAGAATGTCTTGCAATCCAGCAATAGGAGGTAGTGCAAAAGGACACCTTGTTCACGAGATTGATGCACTAGGTGGAATGATGGGGCAAATAGCGGACAATACCGGAATTCAATTTAGAATTTTAAATAAATCTAAAGGTCCAGCAGTTTGGGCTGGTAGATGTCAATCGGATTGGGATTTATACTAAATTGAAGCAACTCGAATTGTGAACTCAGTTAGCTCTTTAGATATTTTAGAAGGCTCAGTAGTTGAAGCACTAGAAGAGAATAAAAAAATTACTGGAGTTAAAACAGCATCTGGTGAAGAGATAAAATGTAAGGCTCTAATATTAACCGCGGGTACTTTTCTAAGTGGATTAATGTATACCGGGTTAGAATCTACAGCTGGAGGAAGATTTGGTGAGTCGCCATCGTTAGGATTAACAGAGTCAATTGCATCAATGGGCTTCGAGCATGGAAAGCTAAAGACGGGTACTCCACCACGTTTAGATAGTAACACAATTGATTTTTCAATTCTATCCGAACAACCTGGAGATGATATTCCTGAACCATTTTCAATTTTTACAGATAAATCCAAATTTCCTTTTCATCCTCAAGTAAGTTGTCACATTACTTATACAAATGAGGAAGTTCATAGAATATTGGAAAAAGGATTTAAAGATTCGCCTCTCTTTTCTGGAATAATAAATGGCGCAGGCCCTCGCTACTGCCCTTCTATTGAAGATAAAATAGTTCGTTTTCATGATAAACCTCAGCACCAACTTTTTTTAGAACCTGAGACATTGAATTCTGATGAAATCTACCTAAATGGTTTCTCATCATCATTAACTGCTGATATTCAGTTGGAGGCTTTACGTTTAATAAAAGGATTAGAAAATGTAAAGATGAATAGACCAGCGTATGCAGTTGAATACGATTACTTTCCACCGTACCAAGTTGATTTAACTTTAGAAACAAAAAAAATTAGTGGGCTCTATTTTGCTGGACAAATAAATGGAACATCGGGATACGAAGAAGCAGCTGCACAAGGTTTGGTTGCTGGAATTAATGCAGCGTTAAAGATAAAAAAACAAGGTGAATTTACACTCGATAGAAGTGAATCTTACATTGGAGTTTTAATTGACGATCTTGTTGGAAAATCAACAAACGAGCCATACCGTATGTTTACTTCACGTGCAGAACATCGCTTAATTCTAAGACAGGACAACGCAGATAGAAGATTGTTAAAATATGGATATGAGTTTGGACTTATACCAAAAGATAATTACGATGAAATGAAAAAGAGAGAAATTCTAATTACTTCAGGAATAGAATTGCTTTCAGAAATTAGATATAAACCGAAAGAAGTTAATGAGTACTTTGAAAAAATTGGATCTTCCAAATTAGATAATTCAGAAACTGCATCAAAAATTACAAAGCGACCTGAAGTAAAACTGAAAGATTTATTAAAATGGGATAAAAAAACGGATAACCCCATTTTAAAGGAAATTTTATTGGATGACAAATTGCTTGAACAGATTGAGATAGAAATAAAATATGAAGGTTACATAAAGCGTCAGTATGAAATGATAGCTAAAATGGAGAAACTTGAAAAGGTAAAAATTCCACTCGATTTCGAATTTGGAAAAATAAAACAAATTTCAGCTGAAGGAAGAGAGAAATTAGATAAAATAAAACCGCGTACAATTGGACAGGCATCAAGAATTTCAGGAGTTACTCCTTCGGATATCTCCATATTATTAGTATATTTGCGGAATTAAATTTTTTAACTTGAGGACATTTTTTTGGAAAAAGAAGAAAAATACTTGCTTCAACTAAAAAAAATATTCTGGGAAAACGATGTTCACCCAGATGAGTATCAATTGGAACGTATGGCCAGATACGCAGATTTAGTTGTAAATAAAAATCAAACTGTAAACTTAATTTCTCGAAAAGATGAAGATCAAATAATTGAAAACCATATTTTTATTTCAGCTTTAATCTCCGAATTTATGCCCGAGAAAGTAACTAGCTTTTTAGATATCGGTACAGGTGGTGGGTTCCCTGGAATTCCCCTTTCAATTATTCGCCCAATGATGCGCGGTGTGCTTGTCGACTCCACATCAAAAAAGATTGACGCGGGGTCCGAATTTATCAAAACACTAAAATTGAGTAAACTTAAAGCTGAAAACAGTAGAGTTGAAGATGATGCATTTAAAGTAAAATATGCAAAAAAATTCGATTTAATAGTTAGCCGTGCAACAGTTCCCTTGGTTATTTTGTTTAGATATGCATTACCTTTAATAAAAGACAAAGCATATATAATGGCAATAAAAGGTGGAGATCTTACAAAGGAATTTAAAACAGCTGAAACAAAATATGGTGCATATATTAAAAAGCACACAATCATTGAATTAGCTTACAAGCCATCAAATGGTAGAAATGAAAAGGATAAAAAATTAGTTTTATTGGAGTTAATTAAATGACAGAAGAAAAAAAGCTATTTGATGAAATAAGTAAACTTTCAACAGAGCAAAAAAATCAAAACTCAGTTAATATTGATATGCAATCTACTGAGGAGATTTTATCAATAATTAATAGTGAAGATAAAAATGTTCCGCTTGCAGTTGAGGTAGAACTTCCATACATCGCAAAAGCAGTTGATGCAATAGTTGAAGCAATAAAAAATGGTGGAAAACTTTTTTACTTTGGTGCAGGAACCAGTGGACGCCTTGGCGTTGTTGATGCATCGGAATGCCCACCAACATTTGGTGCACCATACGATTTAATAAATGGCTACATAGCTGGCGGAAAAGAAGCAATGTTTGTTGCTCAAGAGGGTGCAGAAGATTTTGAAAGTGGTGGTGCTGATGATGTAATTGCAGCCGGTATCACTTCCAAAGATGTTGTTTGTGGAATTGCTGCAAGCCGTAGAACTCCGTACGTTATTGGTGCTGTTAAAAAAGCGAAAGAGATTGGTGCAACAACGCTATACATAACCGCAACACCACGTGATACTTTTAATATTGATGAAGTTGATATTGCTATGTGTCCTCACGTTGGACCAGAAGTTGTAATGGGCTCAACCCGTATGAAAAGTGGAACCGCACAGAAGTTAGTGTTAAACATGCTTACTACCACAACATTTGTTCGTCTTGGAAAGACATATGAAAATATGATGATAGATCTACAGATGACAAATAAAAAGCTTGTAGAACGTGCAAAGCGAATTGTGATGATGATTACTGGCGTTGAGTATGATGAAGCTACAGAATATTTAGAAAAAGCTGATGGACATGTAAAGGCAGCACTTGTAATGATATTAGCAGATGTAGATTTAGAAACAGCAAAAGCTCGTCTCAAAAAAGCTGATGGATTTGTTAGAAAAGCTATTGCTGGATAAATATAGTTTATAAGCGAAATATTTCGCAATATACCTAACGTTTTATAGCATAAATCCCAATACACGCAATGCGTGTATTGGGATGTTACCTGCAATTATAAGAAACGAAAATATGAAACAACTTTTATTGATAATATTAATAGTTATTATATCTACTACAAATTTATTAGCACAAGAAATAACACTAAAAGAAAAGGCTCTTACAGAATTTAAAAATGAGCATTATGATGAAGCAATTAAGTTGCTTGAAAAGGCTTTGGAAGAAACAAAAGACGATGCAGAAATTTACTATTATTTAGGGTTTTTCAACCATTATCGAGCATACGATAGTCGTCCTTTGAAAGGATACGATTTTTCATCTTCGGAAAGAATTTTTCAATATTTAAGTAAAGCGATTGAATTAAATCCTAATTATGGAAATGCAAAATACTTTTATGGTGCAGAGTGTAGTGGAAATGCTTTTCTATCAATGCAAAATAACGATATAGAAAAACTAAAATACTTTTATAAACTTGCTTATGACAAAGGGGCATATCCTGATTGGCTAATTGAATTTGGAAAGAACATATTAAACTCTTGTGATGTTAATGCAATTTTGTTTACTGGTGGAAATGCGGATTTTGATATCTGTTCTTACCTTCAATTACAACAAAACTTTCGAACAGACATAACTGTAATTCCAATTGGCAATATTGACAGACCTTGGTATGTGAAATTCTTAAAACAAGGTTTGGAAGATGGTGTGAAGAAAATAAATCTGAATTTGACAGACAACCAAATATACGACATACACCCCTTTAAATGGGATACTACAAAAATAAAGATTCCTGTATCCACATTAAAATTGAATGAATACAATCTTGAAGATAGTTACGAAATGCTTTGGACAGTAGAACCAGATTTAACTTCAAATCGTAAACATTCAAAAATCAAAGGTGAAAAAGTAAAAAATAGAACATATTTAAGTCCGCAAAGAGCAATTTTGTTACAAATCGTAGAAGACAATTTCCAGAGTAGACCAATATATTTTTCTAATATGTCAAATCCAGTATTCTTTGGTGGTTTGGACAACTATTTTAAAAATTGTGGATTAGTATCTGAATTGACACCGATAAAAACTGAACAAACAGAATTTGAGAATGATTATGAAAAAATTGAAAAATTATTGAGTAAAGAAAATTTCAATCAGTTTTATACTATAAAAAAGACTGATATTCCAAGGATTTCAGGAATTGTTTTTACTTATCATAGAACGGTTTTAACTCTTGCAGATTATTATAACAGCAACGAACAGAAAGAAAATCTTATCAAATTAAAAGAATTCTATCTGAAATATTTAGGAATTGGTTTTAATGAGAAATATGAAAAATTCTATCAGACAGAAATAGAAAAAACAGAAAATAAAAGCAGGTAACAATGTATATAAAAAATAAGCGAGACAGTAGTAATGTCAAGGTTTGTAGCCCGTTTGAACTTTCTTGTAAGTTGAAAATTTTTTGCTTCGAAATCGCTTACTTTTCATATACTTAACGTTAAAAACAAAATGATTAAAATACCCGAAAATATAAAAGCACTTATCTTTGATTGCGATGGAACATTAGTAGACTCCATGCCTTTGCACATGGATGCATGGCAAAAAGCATTTGAATTAAATGGTCGTGAATTTCCTGCCGATTTTATTGATAGCCTTAAAGGTGCTCCAATAAAAGATATAATTCGACTCTATAATGAAAAATATAGTGATAATCTAGATTTTGTAAAAATTGCTAAAGATAAATACAATTTTTCTAACGAATCAATAAAAAATGTAAAACCTATTAAACCAGTGGTTGATATTGCAATAGAGTACAAAGGAATAATGCCAATGTCGGTTGCTTCAGGTGGCTCAGAATATAATGTGCATACATCTTTAAACACCGTTGGAATATTTGATTTATTCAACCCAGTTTTAACTTCTAATAATAAAATTGCTCCCAAACCAAATCCTGATATATTTTTAGAATGTGCAAAGCAAATGAATGTAGCTCCAGAAGATTGTTTGGTTTTTGAAGATGGAGATTTTGGATTAGAAGCAGCTGAACGTGCTGGAATGCAATCTGTTGATGTTAGAAAATATTTATAAACCATTGTTCTAGGTCAACAAACTCATCAAATTTTACAAATAGTTTTATAAAAGCAACAATCCAAATTTAGGAAAAGAGTTACCTTTAAAGCTAAGTAATCACGGTTTGCTTCTAAACAAAATTATCCAAATCCATTTAACACACCTACTACAATAAATTATAGTATTCCTGTAGAGGACGCATACTATGCGTCGCCTACAAATGTTACATTTAAAGTTTACTATATTCTTGGTCTTGAAGTAGCAAGCATTGTAAAACAAAAAGAATACGCCAACAAATATGAAGTCCAATTAGAAGCAACTAAACTTACAAGTAGAGTTTATTTTTATAAACTTGAAAGAAGTAAGTTTGTAGAAGCAAAAAAAATAATTTTATTTAGATGGTTTCTACCCAAATTAGACTGTATGGAAATAGAAAACAATCACATAATTATATTTGATGGAGTTTGCAACTTTTGTAATGACGCAGTTAATTTCATTCTAAAACGTGATAAACACAAGCGCTTTTTGTTTACACCAATGCAAAGTAATTTTGCAAAAACTTTAATTGAGAAATCTCAAAATGAAAAAGCAGATTTAGATACAATTATTTTAATAAAAGATGCTGTTATTTTTGTTCGCTCAGAAGCCGCACTAGAAATAGCAAAAGATATAGGAGGATTTTGGTTTTTGTTAAGAGTCTTGAAACTTATACCAGTCCCCATCCGAGACTATTTTTACAAAGTGTTTGCAAATAATAGATATAAAATATTTGGAAGAAGGGAAGTCTGCATGATTCCAACTCAAGAACTTAAAAATCGTTTTATACAATAATGAAAAGGAATAAAAAAATATCCATTTTGGGTGCTGGTTGGCTTGGGTTCCCACTTGCCCAATCAATGGTTTCAAATGGAGAGAAAGTTAAAGTTTCTACTACTTCAAAAAACAGTTTGTCTGAGTTCTCGTTATTGAATGCCGAAGTATTTATTATAAATATTGATTCAGAACTTGAAGACATTCAAAGTTTTTTAGAAGCGGAAATTCTAATAATAAATATTCCTTCTAAAAGTCTTGAAGGGTTCAAAAATTTACTTAACGAAGTTGAAAAATCAGAAGTTCAAAAAATAATTTTTGTAAGCTCAACATCAGTTTATGAAGAAACAAACAAAACAATTTATGAATCAGACGCATCAGAATTTAAACCTCATCCACTTATACAAATTGAAAATTTATTTAAAAACAGCAATAAAATTTCAACAACTATTTTACGATTTGGTGGATTGATTGGCTACAATAGGCATCCGGGAAGTTTTTTTTCTGAAGGAACTGTTATCTCAAATCCAGATTCGATAGTAAATCTAATTCATCGAGATGATTGCATAGCAATAATAAATCAAATAATTAAAAAGGAAGTGTGGAACGAAACCTTTAACTGTTGTGCTGACACACACCCGAGCAAAAGAGAGCTTTATACTCTAGCAAGTAAGTCGATAGGTTTACCAGAACCAAAATTTAAAAATACAGATACTACTTCATTTAAAATAATTAGTAATTCAAAGATAAAAAACAGATTGAATTACAAGTTTGTTTATCCAGACTTAATGAAAACATATTCTGAATAAGTTACTTTACAGATTCTCTAATATCGACACACTCTAGAACATTCTTCAGATAGCCATTCAGAGTAACATTAATCATAGAATTACCAAGCTCCTCCAAAGTACCAACATATTTTGGAAACAGTTTTTCTAAAATTGGATAAAACGGAGAAAAATAACGATAAGCCTTATAGGCATTTTTTAAACCTTTTATCGGCTCAATATAACCTGGTCTATACATAAATGCAGCTTTGAAAGGAAGTTTTAGCAAATCGTTTTCTGTTTTTCCTTTTACTCTCGCCCACATTGTTTTGCCTTTTTCAGTGCTATCAGTTCCAACACCTGAAACATAAGTGAAAACCATTTCTGAATTGAGCTTAAGCAATGTGTTCGCAACATTTAAAGTTAGATTGTATGTAAGGCGTGTGTATTCATCTTCCTTTTTACCTATAGAAGAAACTCCAGAACAAAAATAGCAAGCATTATAATCTTTCAGTTCATGTTCTATTTCAGTTAAATCCAAAAAGTCGCTGTGGATAATTTCTTTCAACTTTGGATGCTCTACTCCACACGTCCTTCTGTTAATAACCAATACGGACTCAACCATTTTATTATTCAAACATTGGTGAAGAACGCCTTCGCCAACCATTCCAGTAGAACCTGTTATAATTGCTTTTATTTTCATTTGTTTTTCTAATTAATTAATAATTTGGCTTTTAGGGCAAGGTGATCTGAAATACTGACAGAACCTACCTTAACATTATGAACGTTAATTGATTTAACCTCAACTTTTTTGAAATTATATTTTCCAATGTTTTCATACGAAAAGATATAATCAAATCGTCGAGATGGCTTTCGTGATCTGAACGCAAAAGTATATTCCTCTATGTTGCCATTGAATTCCTTATGCAAATCACGTGGATAACCTAAGTGCATTTTTAAGTTATTAAAACTATTATCGCTATATGCATTAGTGTTAAAATCACCAGCAAGTATTACTACAAGATTTTCTACAGATGGGATTATCTTTGAGCTAATTGCATTTGTAAGTGCGGTATCAATAAATGATTTAATTTGAGTTAGCTGAAAGTTCTTATGATCTCTACTTCCAATTGCCTGAACATGAGTTGTAAATAGAAATAATTGAGTAGAATCATCAATGCTATAAAGGGCTCCAAGTACTGATTTATTAGCGAGATAATCATTTGTTTTTGACCACTCCTTTTCTAAAATCATATGGATGACACCGTTTGAATTATTGATGTCACTACCAAAATCTATTTCAGATAGATCTACAATTGGATATTTACTCATAAGAAATAAGCCAGCATCCTGAAATAGGAATTCTGGAAAGCTATTGTAATCCACTCTTGAAATAATACTTTTATAATAATTGACAGTTTTTTCAACTATTTCATCTCGAGTACTTTCGTCAAATAATTCTTGAAGTATTACGAAATCATAATTGTCATTATTGATAAACTCAACTAGACTATCAACCTGGCCGGGCTCCTTGTCATATATAGCTTTTATGTTATAGGTAACTAGACTAATTCCATTCTCTTTTGCATTTAATTTTTTGTCAGAAAAGAGAGTGTTGTTTTTATAATCTAAAGACGTACATGAATTAAACAATAATGCTAAAATATATACTGAAAATATTCCTTTAAATTTATTCAAAATGTAGTTCTCCAAAATATTTTGGAAGGTGAAAATTTGGTTGTGGAAAATCTACTTTATTCCAGGTAAGCCAGTGTGGATTTGATGATGAGTCAGCACACTTGTTGAAGTTTGCTAACCATTTCACCCCAGTCTTGGGAAGTATAACCTTAGAATATTTTGTTAAAACGTGAAAAGGAATTTCACATTCTATAGACCAATTTGCTGGAGTTTTAATCTCGTCCATAAGTGTACCGGCGAAAGAAGATTTTATATTCATTTTGGCAATATCACTAATATCAATTTTTTTAACTAAATTTCTTTTCGATTTTTGATGTTGAAAGTAGACTTTTCCACAGCAATTTATTTCTAGATTAAAATAACCATCCTCAATGTTTTCTGTTGGCGTAAAGAACATTTCAACACAACTGTCTTCCCACACTCTATCAAAATGCTTTTTAGAGGTTGCAATTATAAAATTATCCTCAACATCAAAACGAAGTAGAAGTGAGTTTTCATTATAGCCAAGTTTGAATTTAGTTTTGGGAAAATGAGTTGGGAAATCGCCCATAAAATTATTTAACTCGCCAATCTCTATGCTATCGTTTGAAAAAGATTCTGCAATTTTTACTTGATATACCAAACTATCCAAATGTTATTCCTTTAAAATAAAAACAAATTTAATTTCCGTGTAAACGTATTACGAAAGATACTAATGCAGAATAACAAAGTCTTAGTAAGTGTAATAAGAATCAGCATGAAAATTACAAATGAAACATAATTTTATGCTACTAAAATGAAGTGCCCAATAATTATTTTCTTCCGTTCAAACTTTTCGATCAATAAGAAATATCATGTGACATGATGTATTTCTCTCCCTAAAAAAAATCAGGAGAGAAATAAAAAACCAATCATTGTCTTTCGTTGAAAACCCTATTTGAGAATATCTATGTGTTGAGATTTACACGCGTCAACTCTTCGGAAACATCCCAAAGTTTCTTAGCTATGTTTGCATCTTTTGCCAACTTGCTTGGTTGTACTTTAATTGGATATCCTCTCCACTCCCCAAAGGCATGTGGACCGTAATAATCTCCACTCTTTGCACGTAAATCTGTTGCTGCTCTAAGTGTTGGCAAAGTTCCCTGTTCAATTGACATTGCAAAAAATTGATTCATAAAATCGAATAAACCAGAGTGGCGTTGAAGATCCGTTGCAGTCCATCCTGGATGAGCAGCAGTTACAAGAGCGTTGTTATCATTTCCTTTGATACGTTTAGCAAGCTCACTGGTGAAATAAAGATTAGCAATTTTACTGTCGCCATAAGAACGCATTGGTTTATATTTTCTGTTTTCCCAATTGAGATCATCAAAGTTGATGTTTCCAAATTTATGTGCGCCACTGCTAACGGTTACAATTCTGGAATTCGGAGTTTTTTTAATTAAATCTAATAACTGTAGCGTTAAAGCAAAGTGACCAAAATGGTTTGTTCCCATTTGCAATTCGAATCCATTTTTAGTTTTGGAATAAGGGGGAACCATAACACCTGCATTGTTTATTAGAATATCAAGTTTATCAAATTTCGATTTAAACTCTTTTGTAAATTGTTTTACGAATGCTAAATCAGACAAGTCTATTTTCATAACTTCAACACTTGCATTCTGGTTTTGAATCAGAATTTTCTCTTTTGCCTTTTTGCCCTTGTCCAAATTTCTAACGGCAATAATTACTTTTGCCTCTTTGTTTGCAAGGACTCTAGCTGCTTCGTAACCTATTCCACTGCTGGACCCAGTTACAACCACTACTTTTCCTTTTTGATTTGGAATGTTTGCTGCTGTCCAATTATTGTTTTTGCTCATTTTGTTTCCTTAAATTTTTGTTCAATTTAAATTTTTTATTTGCGCAGATTTCTAATCCGCGCTACGTTTTTTGTTTCACATTATTCATTATTCACTTAATGCAAATTCCTTTTCCTGCAATACATTCTCCCACCATCTATCTGTGTTTAAGTTTTCATTTATTGTAATAGTTTCCCCCACTATTGGAGTAGAAAGTTTAATTCCGAAACTATCTGCAGCATTTGAAACTCTAACTATAGGATCGTACCAAGCGTGTAATGCTAAATCAAAAGTTCCCCAATGCATTGGTTGAAGAATTTTTCCTTTTAAATCCAAATGTGCTTGAGCTGTCTCTTCCGGCATCATGTGTACGTAATGCCATTTTTTATTATAAGCACCGCACTCAAGAAGTGTTATATCGAACGGTCCATATTTATCACCAATCTCCATGAATCCTTCAAAGTATCCGGAATCTCCACTAAAATAGACTTTATGTTTTGGGCCTTGTAAAACATACGAACCCCAAAGAGTTTCATCTCTATCAAATATTCCACGACCAGAAAAATGCTGCGTTGGTGTAAAAGCAATCATAAACTCTTCGTCTATTTCAATCTCATCCCACCAATTTAATTCTGTTATTTTTTCTCTTGGAACGCCAGCCTTTTCTAACTCGGCTCCTACCATTAGTGGAGTTATAAAGCGTTTTACTTTTGGATGAATGCTTTTAATTGTCTCTATGTTTAGGTGGTCGTAGTGATTGTGTGAAATAACTACAACATCAATCTCAGGTAACTCCTCTATATTCAATAGCACATCTCCATTATATCTGGATGGTCCCATAAACACAGTCTTATTATTAAAAACTGGATCGGCCAAAATTATTTTCCCATCAATATTAATTATTTGAGACGAATGCCCAACCCAAGTGATTTTTAGCTCATCCTTTTTTACATTAGTAATTTTGCTCACATCAATTTTGTGTGTGGGTATGTCTACTTTGGGTTTCCTATCATTATCAAGAAACAGAAAATCCCACATCATAGGTAGCATTTTTACGATATTCATTTCTGGACTTGGGGTGTAATTCAAGAACTTATTTTCTTTGTATCGTTCTGCGTTAATTATTTTTTCCATCTTTATATCCTTTGTACTATATGTTGCCGATGAGCAAGATTGTGCGAATAGCATTCCAACAAGAGCTAATGGAATGAGTGCTGCTGTGCCTATTTTTATGATTTTTTTCAATTTATTATTTGTTTTCATAAATGAACATTCGTTTAATTATTGTTTAAAATTTTTAGAGTTTAATTGCATCCCAAGCTAAGGTAAATGATGTTTCTATAACTTCATCACTTATTTCAGTACTAATACACAATTTAGAGTTAGATATAGCAGAAACTGGGAAAAATATGAAGGCTGCTAATATTTCAAAGGGAACATCCTTTATTATCTTTTGCTCAATTCCCTTTTGAATTATTTTTACAAACGGTTCAAAGTTTTTTTCTAATTCAGCACGATTAACTAATTCAATATAAGGCGAGTTGGAAAATTGTTCTGAATACTTGTATAATGCTCTGTTTTTATCAATAAAATTGAAAGTGTTTTGCCAAAACATAAAAAATATATCTCTTAGCGGCTTTGAAGTGTTAAAATTATCAAGCAACTCTTTGCCCATCTTTTTCTTTATCTCTACATATGTTGAAACAATTAGATCTTCTTTGTTTTTATAATATATATAAAGAGTTGCTGGAGATACATTGGCTTTTTTAGCAATTTTGGAAACAGAACTGGATGCAAAACCAATTTCATTTACCAAATCAACTGTTGCCTCAATAATTGCGGCTTGTTTATTTATATCTTTAATTCTCACATTCTAAAATAAACGAACATTCACTTATTGTCAAGCCATTTTTTATTCAACTCATAATTTTCGCAAATTTTAGATGTTTTTTTTGGGGGGGTAACAAAAAGACGATGCAGCGCATCGTCTCTACAATCGGTATTCAAAATTTTCATCATGCTTTTTCATAATAAATCATAAAAATCTGCGCCCCATTTATTAAAAATCATAAGCTTTTACAAAATTTTTCAATTTTTTGAATCTTTCTATCTTCTAATTATATTTACAAATGGATAAGGGAAAGAAAAAGCACATATTGTCTCATCGCCGATTAAAGCTTCATGAAATTATTTTTGAAGCCGATACGCCCCTCGGAAAACTATTTGATATACTTCTCCTTGTTTCAATTATTGCAAGCGTAGTAGTTGTAATGCTAGAATCTGTAGCATCAATAAAAGCAGAATATGGAAACATATTATTTATTGCTGAATGGACTTTCACCATTCTGTTTTCAATTGAGTATCTCCTACGACTCTATTCTATTGGGCATCCAATTATGTATGCTAGAAGTTTTTATGGAATTGTAGATTTGGTTTCGATACTTCCAACATTTTTAAGTTTAATTTTTCCAGGTAGCCAATACTTTATTACTATCCGACTATTAAGAATGCTTCGTGTTTTTAGAGTTCTGAAAATCGTGCAATATCTTGGAGAAGCAAATCAGTTGGCTCTTGCCTTAAAAGCAAGCAAAAGAAAGATTTTTGTATTCCTATTTGCCGTTATGATATTGGTTGTAATTGTTGGCTCGCTAATGTACTTAATAGAAGGGGAAAAGAATGGATTTACAAATATTCCTCGTTCAATTTACTGGGCAATTGTTACATTAACAACTGTTGGATATGGCGACATATCTCCACAAACTCCAATTGGACAAATGCTTGCTTCGTTAATTATGATTATAGGATATGGTATAATTGCAGTTCCAACTGGAATAGTTACCTCTGAACTTACAAGAACCAAGAATACAAAAATTTCTACACAAGCTTGCCCAAGTTGTGCTACTGAAGGACACGATCACGATGCAAAGCACTGTAAAAACTGTGGCGACAAATTATAGGCATTCATGACAAATTCAAAAGGAAAGTTCACCTTTCAATTCATATTCCTCATTAATATGATTTTCTATTCGCAAGAATCAACAACAGAATTATTTATCAATGAATTCATGGCATCTAATTCAAATACAATAGCTGATCCAGATTATGAACAAAATTCAGATTGGATTGAGCTTTTTAATTCTAGCGATAGCACAATTAACTTAAATGGATATTATCTAACAGATGATTTAGAAAACAAAACGAAATGGCAAATCAATTCAAATATATACATTCAAGCAAGTGGGTTTGCTGGTTTTTGGGCTGACGATAGTAGCAATAAAAATCATACAAATTTTAAGCTTTCAAAAGATGGAGGTATAATTGGAGTTTTTTCACCAAATGGAATTTTGATTGACACTGTCACTTACTCAATGCAAATTACGGATAAATCATACGGTAGATTTCCAGATGGTTCAACAGAATGGAGTACTTTTGATATTCCAACACCAGGAAGATTTAATGATTCAACAAAGATTAAACCCATAGCACCAAGTCCGAAATTTTCAATTGAAAGTGGATTTAGCACAGACTCGCAGCTTATTGAAATTTCATCTGAATTAGATTCCTCAAAGATTTATTACACAACCGATGGCTCGATTCCTACAGAAAGTGATTCGCTTTATTCCCATCCAATAGAAATAATCAAGACTACAGTTATTCGAGCACAAGTTTTTGATAGTAACTATCAGCCAAGTAAAACTATAACCAGCACATATTTTATAAATGAGAATTCAGAGCTTCCAATATTTTCAATTGTAACTAATCCAGAAAACTTTTTTAGTGACGAAAGAGGCATTTATGTAGCAGGAACAAATGGTTCAATAGGTAGATGTTCAACATCACCAAAAAACTGGAATCAAGATTGGGAAAGACCAATTAGTCTGGAGTTTTTTGAAGCGGATAAAAATCTTGCTTTCAAAGAGGAGGCTGGAATAAAAATATTTGGTGGATGTAGCCGACTATATAATCAAAAATCTTTAGGAGTCTATTTTAAAAGTCAATATGGTGTAAGTAAGTTAAGCTATCAACTTTTTCCGAACAAACAAATTCACGAATTCAACAATTTTATATTACGAAGTTCGGCTCAAGATTGGTGGCGAACAATGTTTCGTGATGGAATGATTCAGACTGTAATTAAACAAGGAATGGACGTAGACTACCAGGAGTATCGCCCATCAATTGTTTTTCTAAATGGTGAGTATTGGGGTATTCATAATATAAGAGAAAAGCTGAACGAACACTATTTGGAAGAAAATCATGGAGTTGATCCAAATAATATTGATTTAATAGAAGTAAGCAAATATGTAAATGTTAATTATGGGGATCGAATAGCCTATGATAATTTAATAAATTTTGTTTCTTCAAATGATATGTCTTTAGCAGATAATTATAATTATATCAAATCAATTGTAGATATTGACGAATACATTAATTATCAAATTGCTGAAATATATTCAGCAAATGGTGATTGGCCAGGAGCAAACTCTAAACTCTGGCGACCCAAAACAGTGGATGGCAAATGGCGATGGATGCTTTATGATCTAGATTTTGGTTTTGGTGGTAATTCAATAGGGCAATATTATACCAACTCTTTGGAGGCCGTAACCTCAACTAGTGGAGAGGATTGGCCGAACCCACCTTGGTCAACTTTGCTGTTTAGAAAAATGCTTGAGAATAATGATTTTAAAAACGAATTTATCCAGCGTTTTGCTATTCATATAAATACCACATTCAATGAATCAAAAGTGCTTAACATAATAGATAGTTTAAAAACTATTATTTCCTCAGAAATTCCAAGACACAAAGAGAGATGGGCAAAATCAATTTCATTTGGTACTTGGGAAGGTAATGTTGAAATTATGAGGGAGTTTGCTCGCAAAAGACCTGAATATATTCAACAACATATTATAAATAAGTTTAATCTAAGTGGAATGGAAACTTTAATTATTGAAAACAATAATATGCACGGTGGAAAAGTTATTTTGAACAACGTTGAAATTATTGAACAAAACTATAATGTTTCTTTATTCAAAGATGTGCCTATTCATTTGGAGGCTGTGCCATTACCTGGTTTTCAGTTTGCGGGTTGGCAAGGGGTGGTGTCCGACTCGTCCAAATCAATTTCATTTAATTTAAATTACTTGTCAAAAATTGTTGCGGTATTTAAAAAAGATAGTCTTCAATCAGCAAGTATTGTTATCAACGAAATTAACTACAATTCATCCTCGTCATTTGATACAGATGATTGGATAGAATTATACAACAACAGTGACAGCACAGTTAATATTTCAGGATGGGTTTTAAAGGACGAGAAGGATGACAATAGTTTCACTTTTCCTAATGGAACAAAAATTAATGAAAGAGAATATTTGGTTATTACAAAGGACTCCACAAGGTTTACTCCACTATTTACAAATAAAATAAATATTATTGGAAATTTTAATTTTGGATTGAGTGGAGGTGGTGAGTTAATTAGTTTGAGTGAAAGTGAGGGCAGTGTAATAGATTCTCTTACGTATAATGACAAACTCCCTTGGCCATTAGATGCAGATGGAAAAGGTGCCTCGCTTGAATTAATTCACCCCAAGTATGATAATTCTTTAGCAGAAAGCTGGAGAGCTTCTGAAAATCATGGTTCACCAGGAAAAATTAATACAGTTTATACAGATGTTAATGAAAGTGGTAATAGTCTTAAATTAACAGAATTTTCACTAGAGCAAAACTATCCTAATCCTTTTAACCCAAGTACAATAATTAGATATTCGCTACCCGTTAACGTAAATCGAGAATCGGAAGTCGTTAGTTTGATTATTTATAATGTTCTTGGGCAAAAAGTGGCAACGCTTGTGAACCAAAAACATAGAGGTGGTAATTATGAGGCTAAGTTTAACGCTATTGACTTACCCAGCGGAGTATATATTTACAAATTACAAAGTGGTGTTTTGACCTCTTCAAAAAAAATGATTTTATTAAGGTAGAAAGGAAATTAGAAAATTTTACATATAGCATTGCACTTTATATTTCCAGCAATGGTTGCGTTTTTGTTTTTTCGTGATAATTGGAAGAAAGCTTTTGTAATAATGAGCTCAACAATTTTAGTGGATTTAGATCACTTGCTGGCAACACCAATTTATGATCCAACACGGTGCAGTATTGGTTTCCATCCATTGCACGGGTTTATTCCAATAGGAATATATGTGCTACTTTCTTTTTATCCTAAATCCAAATTTGTTGGAATTGGTTTGGTAATTCACATGATCTTAGATTCAATTGATTGCCAGTTAACAAATGGAATTTGGTTTCAGTAAATGGATATAATCGAAATAATAATAATTGCAATCGGTTTGGCAATGGATGCTTCAGCAGTCTCTCTTGTTGCAGCATCTGCAGGATATGCGGACAATTTGCGTGCAAAGTTTAGACTCTCATTTCATTTCGGACTTTTTCAATTTTTAATGCCAATATTAGGATGGTTTTTAGGAAGTCGATTTGTTACATATCTAGTAAGCTTCGATCATTGGATTGCATTTGTTTTGCTGGGTATTGTTGGAGGAAAAATGATAATGTCTGGATTTGAATTATCAGAAGAAAAACATACAAAAGATCCATCAAGAGGTATGACATTAATATTGTTAAGTGTTGCAACAAGTATAGATGCATTGGCAATTGGTTTAAGTCTTGCAATGCTAAATGTAAATATTTGGTATCCAAGTATAATTATTGGCGTAATAACAGCATCTCTCTCATTGGTTTTTATTCAAGTTGGTAAAAAACTAAGCACAGCATTTGGAAAGAAAATGGAAGTAGTTGGCGGAATAATTCTAGTTGGAATTGGGATTAAAATCTTAATATCACATATATACTAGTTAGCCCTTTCTAAAACTTAGTATCCCAAATCGTAATTCTTTTTCTATTTGCTTTCCTTCGTTGGCATTACACACATAATTTTATTAATTTGCAATCAATTAAATTTGCAGGATTATTGGGGTCTTTTACTTTAACGTCATCTATACTAAAACCATCAATTTCTAAATTTTCAATCTGTGTCTTATCTTCGGTAGGAAAACTATTGAATTTATTAGTTGGAATAATGCAGATTAATTCAAAGTCGTTTTCTGTTGTTTGGTGGAGATAGTCAAAAGCTTTTCTTGGATTTTGAATTTGCCACATTCCTCTAATTCTTAAATTTGTAATTCCTAAAGGATCAACACGATTTACTCTGCCTAATTCTTTTGTTTCTGCAAACTCAACGTCAGGAATTGTCCCGATTCCGTCTGAAATTGTGTTTTTAATTCTTTTATAAATTTCATGATTTGCAGCATAAATACTACCGTAAACTAACCAAAGTGAGTTTAATGTTTCATCAGATGTGTGTCCAACGCAATAAATCAAATCTTTAACTGTCCAGTTTTCACAATCTTTACACTCTTTTGTAATCATTGGACTTGTTGAATGAATATTGAATTTAGGATACGAACTATTTAGTGCCAAATCACTTTTAGCACTTTGTGTTTTCTTAACTTCAATAGCATCTCCATCTTTAATCATTATATCTGGTGGATGATTTTGATTTCCTAACCAAGAAAATTTTTGATTAAACGATTGCATTCTTTTTAATTCGTCTGAAACCCCCAAGGTGCCTGCAAAAGCATCTTTGATATAATTTTCAAGAGCTTCTCCCATATTGTTGGCTCGATTTCGACCTGTATATAAATTTTTGATTTCAAAGTCTTGGTGATTTGCGATATTATAAATTGCTTCCAAAATATTTGTCATACAGCTATTGCCTCTTTGTGAATAAGTGTAGTTTTTTCTTTCAAATGTTCATTTGCTGCAATTTGGTGTTTTATGCTGTTCGCTAAAAACTTTGCTAAATTGACAGGAACGGCATTTCCAATCATTTTATATCCTGCTGCAATTTTATTGTAGTGAAAGATGAAATTGTCAGGAAATGTTTGAATTCTTGCACACTCTCTAACACTTAGTCTTCTATATAAATGCTCCTTTCCCGGGACAAAAACACGAATGTTTTGCTCAATAAACTTCATCTTTGGTGCTTGTGGGTGAAGTGGGGCATGGCGTCCACCTGCTTGAATAGTAAATGATTGTTCGTCCCAACTTCTCACACGATTTCTGGACATAAATATGGTTGAAAAACTACCAATCATAAATTCGTGGTTTGGGGCTTTACAATTTTTTCCATTTGTATTATTGTAGTCCAATGCAGGCAAAACACCTTCTCTTAAATCTTCAATCGCAGTTCTAAGGTTAATTTTTGGAAATGTTTCAAAAGGGAATTGATACTTAAAATTCAAGTCTTTTCTAATTCCAATAAAAAACACTCTCTTTCTATCTTGTGGGACATTATAATCTGAAGCATTCAGCATTTGAAATGATAATTCATAGCCAATACCTGCATTTCTAAATAATTCTTTGATGCCTTCTAATGCTTCGCTATGCTTGGAAATAAGCATTCCACTAACATTTTCAGCTAAAAAAAACTTTGGTTGTTTCTCTTCTAATATTCTAATGAAGTCATAAAACAGCTGACCTCTTTTATCCTTTATTCCTCTTGCTGCACCTGCTTCGCTCCAACTTTGACATGGTGGACCACCAATTATACCATCACAATCAGGGACTTCATTGGCTGGAATGTTGACGATACTTCTTTTATCAAGGACTGTATTAGAGTGATTCTTTTCATATGTTTCCCAAATTTCTTTATCATATTCATTTGCCCAAATAACATCAAAACCAGCTTTTTTAAACCCTAAATCAAGTCCGCCTGCTCCAGCAAAAAATGATACTATTTTCATATTTCTTTTCTTTTTTTTATAAAAATCTTGTGTTTAATCTACTAAAATTTTTTTAAGAAAACATTTTGTAAGCATTGCTAATAGCGACTATTTAAGTTGTCTCATAAGAAAAGCAATTATACCTAAGCCCAATTAATATCTTAACATCACATTTATATTAAGTCTTGTATATGCTACCAAATATGAATAGAAAGAATACTTCTTTAATGCATTAATGAGTTTTTTTATAATGGCTTTTCACAAGTGAGTTTAGAAAAATTTCCGTTTTTACGTGTTCGAATTTTTGTTCACTCGAAACTTTTGTAAATAGTGGAATACCGGAACCAAGAATTATGGGAATCTTCGTAATAATCATTTCATCAATTAACCCAAGTTCCAAGAACTCTTGAATTACTTTTCCACCATCAATATATAAATTGAAAAATTGCTTAGAGTTTAGCTCTTTTATAATATTTAGTGGGCTGCCATTAAGTATTTCGGCTTTACCAATTAAATTATCTGGAATTTTAAGTAATGAATTTGAAAGAACAAAAACGGGTTTACTATAAGGCCATTCTCCAAATGATACGACCATTTCAAAAGAATTCTTACCCATTACGATTGCATCAATAGTTTCCATAAACTCGCTAAACCCAAAAGCACTATTGTCGGGATTTGGAGTTTCCATAAGCCAGTCAACACTTCCATCTTCTCTTGCTATAAAACCATCAAGGCTTGTAGCAATATATACTATATTATTCATCCCGCTTATCCTCGCAGCTTATCTAAAAAATTATTTAATTCTTTTGCTTCCAATTTGCTTAATTTATTCAGAAATGACTCAGACTCTTTTTCGTACTCGTCCATCTTTGCAAGTAGGCTTAATCCTTTCTTTGTAATTAAAACATTTACTCTTCTTCTATCCTCTTTGCAAATCTTTCTACTTAAGAGACCTTTTGTTCTTAAGCGTTCAACAAGACGAGAAGCGTCCGACATTTTATCAAGCATCCTTTCTTTAAGTAGAGATATTGGAGCAGAACTTGGATGTTGCCCTCTCAAAATTCTTAGTATGTTATACTGAGAAGTTGTAATACCAAATGATTTCATCAGGTCAGAATGCTTACTTACTAACCAGCCGTGAGTATAAAAAATATTCACGGCTAGTTTTTGATATTCACTTCTAAATTTACTTTGCTTAATTTCTTCTTCTAATTTCATCTGCTTATATTTTTATTGTTTCGGTCAGATGATGCTCGTATATAGAATCATCTACCAGTTTGAAATTACGATTACTTGCTCGGTTCATTATTTCTTTTTAATTAGTTCAATTTTTATATCTAGCTCAACCTCTTTGCTCACAACTAAACCACCAGCTTCAAGAGCTTTATTCCAGTTTAGATTATAATCAAATCTATCAATTTCACCGCTAATTTTAAAGCCGGCTCTTGTTTTTCCCCAAGGACCAATAATAGTTCCATTGTATTTTACATCAAATGTAGCTTCTTTTGTTATGCCTTTAATTGTAAGATCGCCCACGAGTTTGTAGTTTTTACCTTCCACTTTAGTGAATGATTTACTAACAAATTTTAAAGTAGGAAATTTTTCCGCATTGAAAAAATCTTCCGATTTTAAGTGTTTATCTCTTGAATCGTTATCTGTAAAAATAGACGCTATCTCAGCCTCAAATTCAATTTTTGCATTCTGAAAATCATCGTTTGCTGAAGTAATAGAACCGCTATATTTTTTGAAATTACCATCAACATCTGTAATAAGCATATGGGTAACAGTAAAACCAATTTTTGAATGAGAAGCATCAAACTTCCAATTAGATTGAGCAAAAAGAGTAGTGCTTAAGAAAGCAAAAACGGCAAGTAGTATATTTATCTTTTTCATCTTGTATCCTTTTTTTAGTAAAAATGTATTTGCAATATATGTTATAACATCTAATGTTGCAACATCTATTTTTTGATGTAGTAAATTGCTGTTTGCAAGAATCGTAAAAATAGAATACTTTTACACCATTGTTAAAAGTAATTCTTGTTTTGAAAATTAAATTTTGGAATGAAAAATGAAATTAGATGGAAAGTCATTAACCTTAGATGCTATTGAAAGGTTTATATCAGGGAAGGTGAAAGTAGAACTTACGGCTGACTCAAAGAAACGAGTAAAAAAAGCTCGTGCAATGGTTGACAAATGGGTTGCCACGGATGAGGTTGTATACGGAATTACAACTGGTTTTGGTGAGTTTGCAAATGTAAAGATATCTCAAGAAAATTTAGAGCAGCTACAGGAGAATTTAATTATAAGTCATTCTGTTGGAGTGGGTGATCCACTTCCACCCTTTATTGTAAAGGTGATGATGCTTTTACGTGTAAATGCACTTGCTCGCGGTCACTCTGGCATTAGGCTTACAACACTTCAGTTGTTAATTGATATGATTAACAATAATATTATTCCTGTTGTTCCATCGCAAGGTTCTGTTGGATCAAGCGGTGATCTAGCTCCACTTTCACATCTCGTGCTTGCAATGATTGGAAAAGGGAAGGTTCAAGTTTTCAACGAGCTAACATATTTAACAGAAGGAAATCCAAAAGCGGTTTTGTCCAAATCGGTTTTAAAAAAGTTTGGATTAGAAGCTGTTAGGCTCTCAGCAAAAGAAGGTCTTGCTTTAATTAATGGAACTCAAATGATGACAGCATTTGCGGCTTACATTTCAATTCAAGCGAAGAAACTATTAAAATATTCAGATATCGCTGCAGCATTAAGTCATGAAGCTTTACGAGGAACCGATAAAGCATATGACAAACGGATTCACATGCTTCGTCCATTTGAGGGACAAACGACAACAGCTAAAAACATGCTTAGCTTAATTGATGGAAGTGAAATTCGTGATTCTCATTTAGTAAATGATAATAGAGTTCAAGATTCATATTCAATCCGTTGCATTCCGCAAATTCATGGAGCCTCGAAAGATGCCGTAAATTATGTATGTTCACGGGTGGAAATAGAACTAAACTCGGTTAATGATAATCCATTAATTTTTCCAGAAGATGGAGATCACTTAGAAGGCGGAAATTTTCATGGACAGCCAATGGCTCTTGCAATGGATTTTATGTGTATTGCACTTTCTGAATTAGCAAATGTGGCAGAGCGAAGAATAGAAAGATTAACGAATGGTTCACTTAGTGATTTGCCCCGTTTCTTAACAAAAGAAGGTGGTTTAAATTCTGGTTTTATGATTGCACAATATACTGCCGCAAGTTTGGTTTCCGAAAACAAAGTGTTATCGCACCCTGCTTCAGTAGATTCAATTCCAACATCGGCAAACCAAGAAGATCACAACTCTATGGGATCAATTTCAGCACGTAAATGCTATCAGATATTAAAGAATGTTCAAAAAGTAATTTCAATTGAATTACTTACAGCAGCACAAGGTGTAGAGTTTCTTAAACCACTTAAATGTGGAATTGGAACAAACGCAGCATTTAAAGAAATTAGAAAACATGTGCGTCCATTGGGCAAAGATAGAATAATGTACATTGATATTGATAAGGTTTCTGAGCTAGTTGAAACAGGCTCTCTCCTTAAAAAAGTAGAAAAAGTTGTTAAGTTAGATTAGAAAAAAAGAATTTAAAAATATATAATATGCCTTTTCTATTTTGATGCCGTTTGTCGGAATGAGATGTCATTGCGAAACTCGTTTTTTGAGTTGAAGCAATCATCTGGAGATTGCCACGTCGTCCAAAAAAGAAAGGACTTCTCGCAATGACAGTTAAATATTGTCATTCCCGAATGTTTTTATCGGGAATCTCTATGCGTGAAAGATTTCCACTAGAAGAATGTGGCAATGAATAGAAAAACACAGAAAGGATTTACTATGAATAAAATAAAATACTTATTAATTGTTCTTATTTCATCAACTTTATTTGCAAACAATAATATAA
Source organism: uncultured Melioribacteraceae bacterium (assembly GCA_965370315.1). Lineage (GTDB taxonomy): Bacteria > Bacteroidota > Ignavibacteria > Ignavibacteriales > Melioribacteraceae > 1-14-2-50-31-20. The sequence continues at coordinate 16,784 of CBDUTO010000011.1, read as the reverse complement.
TTGAGAAAAACGGTTTAAAATATTTCTCCGATGTAATTGTTGTGAAATTTAAAACAGTACAATCAGTTTTAAATAAAACAGTGCAAAGCAAAACACTCACAGATCAATTTTCAAGATTTGGAGTTTCAGAAGTTATAAAACACTTTAGTCCAAATGATAATAGTACAGAAAAAATGATTAATCAAATTTATCGTTTAAAAATTAGTTCACCATTTGATCCAATCTACGTTTCATCAAAACTAGCAAAGCATTCAGAGGTTGAGTGGGCTGAGCCCCTTTATTTGCGTGAGATTGTCTACACACCAAACGATCCAAGTTTGCCAAGTCAGTATGGACTTGCAAAAGTGCAAGCAGAAGCTGCATGGGATATAAGTAAAGGGAACTCTAACATTATTGTGGCAATAGTCGACTCTGGTGTCGATTGGAATCATGAAGATTTAGCTGCAAATATTTGGAATAATTCAGATGAAACTTTGGATGGAGAGGATACTGATGAAAATGGATTTATTGATGATATAAGAGGGTGGGATTTTGGTGGACTTGATGGAATTGGAGATAATGACCCAGTTGAAGACTCACCAACCCACGGAACACATGTTGCTGGCATTGCAAGTGCTGTAACTGATAATTCAATTGGTATTGCTGGTCTCGGATATAACTTAACAATTATGCCTGTTAAAACTTCTCGCCATGATTTAGGAGATAACCTTATTGCGTATGGTTATGAAGGAATTATTTATGCTGCAGATAATGGAGCTAGTGTTATTAATTGTAGTTGGGGAGGATTCGGATATTCTAATGCAGAACAAGAAGCTGTCAACTATGCTATTAGCAAGGGCTCCGTGCTTGTTTGCGCAGCAGGGAACGATGGATTGAATGATGTGATTTTTCCAGCAGCTTATGATGGAGTTCTCTCGGTTGGGAATACAGATGAGAATGATATAAAAAGTTTAGGATCAAATTATGGCAAAGATTTAGATGTCTGTGCGCCGGGTAGTGGTATTTATAGTACATGGCAGAGTTCTGCCACCCCATATCGTTATTTAAGTGGAACGTCTATGTCTTCGCCACTTGTCGCTGGATTAGCTGGGCTAGTAATTGATCAATTTCTGAACTACACTCCATTGCAAATTATAGAGCAGATAAGAGTCACAGCAGAAAATATTGATTATCTAAATCCAGGCAAAGAATTTTTGTTAGGGTCAGGAAGAATAAACGCATATAAAGCATTAAGCGATAGTGATGTTAAATCTGTGAGAATAATATCATCGGAATTTGTTGAAACAAAAAATAGTGATGGAATAATTGAAGCAGGCGAAGACGTTGAAATAAATATTAGATTCATGAATTTCCTTAAACCACTCACCTCGTTTGGTGCTGTATTATCAAGTGAAAGCAGTGATGTAACAATTACACAATCTCAGTTTACAACTTCTGCAAAAGGCGCCCTTGAAGAGTTCGACAATTTAAGCAATAAGTTTAAGTTTACCGTAAATGAAAATTCGTCAAATGATAGAGAAGTTCTTTTCAAGTTAACTTATTCTGATGACAACTATTCTGATTTTGAATTAATTTCTGTTTTGATAAATCCAACATACCGGACACAATCAGGAAACAATATTTCATTTACAATTACTAGCAAGGGGACGCTTGCTTTTAATGATTATCCAAGTAATATAAATGGAGATGGATTTACATTTATGAAGGGGCGCAATTTGTTATTTGAAGCAGGCTTAATGTATGGAATTTCAGAGAGTAACATGATTAGTTCTGTTAGAGATGCTAATCCAGATTTTCAGTCAGCAGATTTTACCCCACTCTCATTTGTTCAAATTATTAATCCAGGTGTTATTGCAGACCAAGAGGGAATATCAGTTTTTAATGATAATAATGCTGGGACAGGAAAATTAAATATCGAAACAGAGTTGCGAACATATTCCTTTTCAGATGTTGGAAATGACAACTATATAGTTTTGAAATATATTTTCAAAAACCAAAGTGGGGAGGATTACTCAAATTTTTATGCTGGAATTTATTTTGACTGGGACATTGATGATGAAGGATACTCTGAAAATATAACAAAATTTGATTCTCAAAATAATTTTGGATATGCATATCACACTGATATAGATAAACCATTTATAGGAATGGCTCAACTTACATACGGAAATACTGGATATTACGGAATAGCAAATGATGGTTTGGATGGTGGCATTGGTGTTTATGAGGGTTTTTCTGATGCGAACAAATGGCTAACACTTACAAATGGATTAAGTAAAACGGAAGCTGGTCCAAACGATATTTCTTCAGTTATTTCTGCTGGACCTTTTAATATTAAAGCTGATTCAACATTAGTAGTTGCATTCTCTCTCTCTGCCGGAATTGATTTGAACTCAATACAAAATAGTGTTGCAAATAGTAGAGATAAATATAATTCCCTTATAACAGATATTTCAAATGAAGCACCAAAATTACCAATTGAGTTTTCGCTTTCTCAAAATTATCCTAATCCGTTTAATCCAAGCACGACAATAAAATATAGTATTCCAGTTGTAGATGCACGCCGAGGCGTGTCGCCACAAGTATTATTAAAAATATACAACACGCTCGGTCAAGAAGTAGCGACTCTTGTAAACAAAGAACAAAGTGCTGGTAATTATGAAGTAACATTTGATGCGTTTCAACTTGCAAGTGGAACATATATTTATAGGATTGTTGCGGGTGATTTTGCGGCGACTAAAAAATTAATGCTATTAAAATAAATAAACTGTAGTGGACGCATGCTATGCGTCCACTAGAATGAAGATAAAAATATTAACTACCTAAAAGAAATTTCAAGAAATACGCTCCTGCAAACCCAATATAATTTCCAACAGCATATCCTAAAAGACCAACGGCAATGCCTGGAAGTGCTAGTTTATTCCAATTTTTTGAGTTAGTTAAAGCGATAACACTAGAAGGACCAAGCTTTGCAGCAACGGCAGCAACGGCAAGAACTTTTATATCTAATTTTAGCAGTTTTCCCATTAGTAATACAAAACCAACCTGTATTAAAATCACGATAATTACAAAAATAAAGAGAATAGGGGCAAGCTCAATTGCTTTTGGAATATCCATCATTGCACCAACAGATGCAAAAAACAAATAGAACGCAAGATTTCCTAAAAGCTGTGAGCCCTGAAGTTTCTGAATAAATTTAATTTGGGCAGCAAATAATGCAAGAGTAGTTATAATAAGAATTGTTGGAAGATTTGGCATCCATGCAGAAATGAATTCGGCTTTTATCCATTTGCTTAAAAACATTATTAGAAAAGCCGAAAAGGTTAATCCAATAATATGCGATGGTATAAATGAAATAGTTTTTTCTTTTTCATCAAGATCATCAACTTCTTTTTGATGCCATTTATCACCAGATTTGAAATATTTTGAAAGGTAATTTGGAGCAATTATCCAGAATAGAAAAATAGGAAAAAAGGTTAAATTATCTACAGCATTTGCAGCAGCAAAAAGGTTCGGGTTATCAATTCCTAATCCAGTCCAAAGAGAGAAGAAGTTCAGACTTCCTCCAATATAAGTGCCAATATATGGACCAATAATTTTCCATCCTTCAGCAGGCAAAATGGAATTAAACTCCGCACTCAGTATAAGTCCGCCAGTTAAGCTACCAATGGTAGAGCCAATTGCACCAACTCCAAAAGCCACCAGCATTGGAAGACCAGCATTTTTAAGATCGGCCAAACGGACGTGAAACAGAATAAGTGTTACTGCAAAAGGAACTGCGTAACTGTTAATACTTCCATAAAAAGGATTGTCTGTTCGTATAATTCCTAAATTAGCAAGAAGGGCACTAAAAAAAAGTATGATTAAAATAGGGGATATCTTTTGAGCAATTTTATAATTATCGGAGAGAAACAAAGCTAATGCAATAATTCCAGTAAAAATAAGAATAATGTGAAACGGCTGTTCTATCATAAATAATCCTTTTGTTTGATGAAGATTTATCCAGAAATAATATACTTTGCATAAAGTTGAAGAAATTCCTGCAATCTATTTCACAAATTCCAAAATATTCTTTAATACAAATCCTTCAATACAGAAGATTGCATGAATTTTTACTCAAATATTCTAATTGACAAGTATCAAAAAGCAGGCTATTTAGTTGCCGGAGTAACCTTATACATATATGAAACTATCTGAAAGTCCAAATATAAATATTGTGGTGTAAAAATACATTGTTAATAATTATAATTCCATAGGAACAATGCTTAAATATTCAACTCCAGTTTTATGGGGCTGTCTCAAAAGCCGCACATGTCATTTCGAACAGAGAGAGATTTTTTTTTAAGCAAATACTGAAGTTTACCTTCGATGAGCTCGTAAACTCGGTTCTCACGTCGCTTCACTCCTCAGAATGACATTTTGTTAACTTTTGAGACAATCCCATAAAACTGGAAATAAACAAACCTTTTAACTAATAGATTAAATTAGCACATTTACGGAATAAATTTACAAATGCTTTATCGAGTAAAGCAACGACACAAGATCTAAGATTAAAAATTTTTCCAATAGATGCAATTTCAATTGCATCTATTTTGACGTACCACAAAGCGGGCTTAATTGAATTTAAAATAATTGGATTGCTTCTATTTCTGTTCTTCAAAACGATCAGATCTATTGCAAATAAAGAAATTTGTGTTGAAGAGGAATAAACCTTTGTGAATAAAGGAATTTAGAGAACCATTTAACTCGTGACAATCTGTGGAAGATTGCCACGTCGCCCAGAAAACATTGGACGCCTCGCAAAGACATGTATTTCAATAGCTCAATTTAGAATAGAATTAAAACTTTGCCACTGCTTTATTATATGGAAAGGTTAGATAAATGTTGGCAATTATTCTTCCAACAATGTATGCAATTGCTGCTGCCATAGCACCTACTAAATCGAAGTACGATATTCCAATGAAAAGTACTATCATAATAATTACAACCTCAATAATTGTTGCAGTAGTTAAAGGCGATGTATTTCTTGTGTAAACTAAAACTGCTCGCTGAACCGAAATCAAAAAAGTAAATGCTGGAAAAAGTGACATAATAATTGCTGGCAAAATTGCAACCTGTGTTAACTCAATTGATAGCCCGGATACGCTGTGAAACCATATACTAGCAAGTGGAGTTGTTGTAATTCCAATAAGTAAAATTGAAGAGAGTGATCCAACCATAATTCCAAAATTACGAAGTGGTTTATATCCCTCACCATTTTGACCAAGTAAAGCAATAAATGCTTCGTGGAATGAAAGCCCTGCAGCTCTAAAAATAAATACGAGGGAATTAATTACCGGAAGAACTGCAAGAGACTCAATAGACATTCGGCTTTGTCCGATTAAAAATGTTACTATTGGATGAACTCCGAGCGAAAGAATAGAGGTTATTGCAAGTGGATAGTAAAACTGAATAATTTCTATATAACTTAACCCATCCTCTGTTTCCAAGTTTTGATCATTCTTAATTTTATCCAAAATTTTTATTGCAAACAATTTTGTTATCATCGCTTCGGTCATCACTCCACAAGAAAGTGCGATAGCTGCAATAACTGCTCCATCTAAATTTGCAAAAAAGAATAATAGAAACGCCGTAATTAGCATTGTAAATAAACGTACAATAGTTCCAAAAGTAACAAACTTTGTGAGATTGTTTCGAATTAGAATTCCATGATAAAATCTGCGATAACCAATTGCTGAAGGCCATGGTAGAAGTGCAACAAAAGCCCAGTAAGTAATCTCTTCAACTCTTGTTGGAAGTCCAATTAAGTCGAGAGCAATAAATTCAAATATTTGTGGAATTAATAGAACAAGCATAAATAGAGTAATAATTCCATTTAATAAATAGGTGAAATTTCGCAACTTTTGGAAAGAGAGATAATCTTTAACTAAAGCTGTGGACGCACTCATTAACATAATTACTGGGGCTTCAACTATTAATGCAAATGAAAATGCAACTCCATATGCGGCTAAATTGAATTTCGGTTCCGACATTCTTGCAATAACAGATGCCAAAAAAGGACCCTCTACAGACATTAACAACCAAGTTAATGCAAGTGGAAGCCAGAAAATAAAAATTGTTTTATATGTTAAATTTTTTGTGTTAGTCATGTTTTAATAATTTGATGTGCAAACTTACGAACAAAGAGAGAGATGGTAAAGATATAATTTAATTCATAACTGTCATTCCCGCATGTTTTTAGCGGGAATCTTTTCCACATATGGAGATTCCCGATGAGAGCATTCGGGAAAGACATCCATTTGTTGACCTTTGTTAAGCAATTGATTTATTAATTTCGCATTTTATAATTATTTAAGTAACTTATCAGAAATAAAATCAAAATAAATTAAGTTACTTATGATCGAAATTCGGATTCCTACCAGCGCAGCAGTTCTTCTTCTTAAAGAGAAAATAGTATTAGAGTTAAAAGCCCTCCAAAAAGCGAGTATTTTTCCTGAAGAAGTTGAGGTAGTAGATTTATCCGACAATGAGTTATTAACTATTATTGAAACAGCCGCACTTGATCTTATTTTCACCCTTCCAGCTGAGATTTATGTAGCCGAAAGCAATATTGCTGATATTATTTATAAAGCAATAAGAACTTTTGCAGTAGAACAACAAAGAGACGCATTGAATAATTATACAAAAGAGAGAGCGGAAGATTTAGTTGAGCCGATTAAGCATCTTTTTGTAGTTAGTGGCAAAAAGGAAGTTTTTAGCCAAAACTAATCGGCATATTTAAAACAACAAAAAGACAAAAAACAAATAAATTCCAATCTCAAAATCCCCAATGTAGTCTGTCATTTCGAAATGAGCTTGCTTTTGAGCGATTGAGAAATCTCACAGAATTCAAACTCAGTTTGTCATTGCGAAGCGATATTTGCTGAAGCAATCTACCTAAGCCATGGTTAATTTAAAGTTCCTACAATTCTACTAGATTGCCACGTTGTTCAAAAACAGAACTCCTAGCAATAACTACATTTTCATATCTAATTCGGGTCTATCGTTATTTACCCTCTTTGTTGTTACAACAATCACAATTTCCGCAAGGTTTTTCACCTGGAAATCCAAAATAGTCGGATATAAAAACTCGTCTGCAATTTTCTTCTTTGAAATAATTTACCATCGCTAACAGTTTTTTATTGTCGGACATTAATTTGTTCTCTAATCTCTCGCTATTTTCTAAATTTGGATGTAGCTCAGAAACCATCTTAATATTAGAATTTTCAACGCTTCCTTCTGTAACTCCATATCTATCAAGCATTGAGAGAACAGTTTCAACCCTAAAATCGCTTCTATCCTTGAAGCTCATTTCCTCTCGGATAAAATCGACTCCACTAGAGTTTACTTTATCGGAATCTCTTCTTAAAAGATTAAAAACGCGGTCATAATAATCTGCTGAAGGATTACCCCATTTGATGAATTCCATTTGAGTGTATAAATCAGATTGATCGTAAAGCAGAAGACAAAGCGAATCTTTTCCATCTCGCCCAGCTCTTCCAATTTCTTGATAATACGATTCAATAGAAGAAGGAATTTCAGCGTGGATAATTAAGCGAATATCCGCTTTATCTATTCCCATTCCAAAAGCATTTGTTGCAAGAATTATCTGATTATCGTTTCCTAGAAATTGTCGTTGAACGGATTTTCTTTTTTGTGGTTCTAACTTTCCGTGATAAACGGAGTGTCCAATTTTTGCTTTATGCAAGTATCCAGAAAACTCATCCAATGTTTTTATTAATGAAAAATAAATTATTGTACTACCCTTATATGTTTCGAGTGCATTAACCATTTTTTCTAATTTATCATCGTAACCCCAAATGTCTTTTGCTTCAAGTCGCAGATTTGGGCGTTGGATTCCTTGATGAAAAAGCTCAATTTCACTTTCGTCTAAATTTAATTTGGCTATAATATCTTTTTGAACATCCGAAGTAGCAGTAGCAGTTAAAGCAACAGTTAATGGATTCCCAATCAACTCACGGAACTCACCAATACGTGAGTAATCTGGACGAAAGTCGTGTCCCCACTCGGAAATACAATGTGCTTCATCAATTGCAAGTAAAGAAATATTAGCATTTTTAATTTCTGCAACAAATTCTCTTTTTCTAAAACGTTCTGGAGTTACATATAGAAGTTTAATTTTCCCACTAACAAATTGTTGCAAACGCTTTTCACGATTGGCTTTTGAAACTGTGGAGTTAATAAACTCTGCAGGAATGTCACGCTTTTTTAACGCATCAACTTGATCTTGCATAAGTGCAATAAGTGGAGAAATTACAATTGTTCCTCCATCAAAAATGAGTGCAGGAATTTGATAAATAAGTGATTTTCCGCCACCAGTTGGCATTAATACAAGTGAATGTTTTTTATCTTCAATAAGGGTGTTGATTATTGTTTCTTGTAATCCACGGAATTTATCGAATCCGTAATACTGCTTTAATATTTCTATTGGTGTTTTCATAGTTAGATGTGAGATTTAGAGACGTGAGACACAAGATTCTAAATCGATTATTAGAAGCTTTTGCATAAGCTATGAAAAACCGTCATTCCCGAATGTTTTAATCGGGAATCTTTTATTTTTAATGAGATTCCCATTAAGAGCATGTGGAAATGACACAATAAATTTGGTTATGCAAAGGGATCTATTTTTTTATTTTCAAAATTATTATTTCAAAGATATTGTTTTCTAAAGTTGATAGCGTGAAAATTATTTTTAATAATTAGAATTATGATTATTTTTGGAAAAGTTGAGGGAGAAATAATTTGTTTTTACCTCGTGTGCATTTAATAAAGGATAGTTTATGAATTTGATAGAGACTGGTGTTGAAAAGGGATTAATTAAGTTTGATGAAGAAAGAAACTTTATAACTTACATTTGTCAAAACAAAAAACGTAATTATAAAAACCCCGAAGAAAAAGTTCAAGCTGAAACATTTCTAACTCTAACTCTAATTTATGGATATTCTGAAAAAAGAATTAAGCAATTTGTTTCTGTTCAAATGGGAGTAGAAACAAAAGAGGCTGATATTATTGTTTATTCCGATGATAAGCAAGAAGAGACTCACATAGTTGTTGAATGTAAAAAGGAAGATTTAACAGACCAACAATTTAATATTGCTGTTGACCAAGCATTTGGCTACGCTGTTGCCGAAGGGGCAAAGTATGTTTGGACAACATCAAAAATAAAAAACCAGTATTACGAAATTCCAGACAAAAAGCCCAAAAGCAGAATTGAAATTCCTGATATTCCACAGTTTGGCGTAAACCAACTTGCACCATATAAATATGTAAAAGGTGGATTTTCTCAAACAGAAACGGAAAGCATTAAAAATGTTGTAAGTGAACCTGAGATAAAATATCAAAAACAAAAATTCTTTGAACTTGAAGTTGTAAGCGAAAGTGAGCTAACAAAGATTTTTATTCAATCGCATCAAGCACTTTGGGGTGGTGGCGAACGGAACCCAAGTGAAGCATTTGATGAATTAGATAAATTAATTTTCTGTAAAATATGGGATGAAAAGCATCCAAGAGAAACAGGTAAGCCTTATGAGTTTCAAATTTTTAGGGATGAAGAACCAAAAGATTTACTAAAACGCATTAAGAAAATTTATGCTGTTGGCGAAAAAGAGGCACCAGAAGTTTTCAAAGATGGAATTACTCTCTCGGCAGATGAAACACTAACTATTGTAAAATACTTTCAACGAATAAATCTTAACAAAACAGATATTGATAGCAAAGGTAAAGCATTTGAAACATTTATGGGTAGCTATTTCCGTGGGGATTTTGGACAATATTTTACACCAAGACCAATTGTGAAATTTATTGTTGAATCCCTTCCAATCAATCATAAATCGAGAGTGCTTGATACAAGTTGTGGTAGTGGCGGTTTTCTGTTATATGCCCTCGATAAAGTAAGAGTGGAAGCAAATAGGTTCTATGATATAAATAAAGAACCAGTTGAACATAAAGAACATTGGCATAATTTTGCAGAGAAAAATTTATTTGGAATTGAAATAAATAACCAAATTGCACGAACTGCCAAAATGAATATGATAATTCACGATGATGGACACACAAACGTTATTGCATCCGATGGATTATTGAGCGATAAAGAACTACGAGAGAATAGCAAAAATTTTGAATTCAAATACAACTCGTTCGATTTTATTATTACAAATCCTCCTTTTGGAAGTAGCATTAAGCAAACAGAAAAAGCTTATTTACATCAATACAATCTTGGTAAAAAAGAGGAAGATTGGCTATCGGTTAAGGCATTGCGAGAACAGATTAGAGATAGCCAAAGCACAGAAGTTTTATTTATTGAACAATGTCATAAATTTTTAACCGAACACGGTTATCTTGCAATTGTTGTTCCCGATGGAATTTTAACAAACAGCAGTTTACAATATGTAAGAGATAGCATTGAAGAAATGTATAGAATTGTTGCTGTTGTTTCTTTGCCACAAACAGCATTTAGTGCTACTGGTGCAGGGGTTAAAAGTTCCGTTCTCTTTTTACGGAAACATAAACAGAATAAAACCGAAAAGATATCAAACCAAAAATCTTTGTTAAAAGAGAAAATTAAAACGGATAACAAATTTTTAGAAACGGTTGAAAACTGGGATAAAGAGAAAAAAGAAGGAATAAAAAAAATAGAAAAAGAAGCCAAAGAGAAAAATCCAAAAGCTGATAAAAAGAAAATTGGATTAATTATTAAAGATGAGAAAGTAAAACTTCAACAATTATTTACAAGTAAAGTAAATTTGTTGAAAGAAGAATTAACCGAAAAATATTTTACTGCAAAGCAAACCGCATTAGAAGATTATCCAATATTTATGGCTATTGCTGAAGATATTGGATACGATGCAACAGGCAGAAGCACCAATAACAACGAGCTAATAGAAATCGGAAAGGAGTTATCAAAATTTATTGAACAGATAAATGAGAGGGAGATATAATGAAGAGAGATGACGTAAAAACATTTGAAGATAAAAATATCCGCACAGTTTGGGATAGTGAAAATGAGAAATGGTTTATCTCTATTGTTGATGTTGTTTCTGTGTTAACTGATAGCATTAATCCAACAACCTATTGGAGAAAGTTAAAGCAAAGGCTTAAAGCAGAAGGAAACCAAACCGTGACAAATTGTCACGGTTTGAAAATGCTTGCAAAAGCCTTTCCCAAATATATTGGGAGGACTGAGCAATTGTTAAAGTATCACTTTAAGGTTCCAAAACTCTCACCATTGGCGAGAGAAATTAGCTTTACGTTAGAGGGGTAAAAATGAACAAAGATGTAACACACATAATCGACTTCAAAAAAATTATTGCGCTTATTGCTGAAGCACGAATTAATGCACTGAAAACTGTTAATAAAGAATTAATAAATCTTTATTGGAAAGTTGGAAAATATATAGGGGAAAAGGTTAATTCGGATAATTGGGGTAAGTCAGTCGTTGAAGAACTTTCTCTTTTCATTCAAGAAAATCATCCTGGAATAAGAGGTTTTTCCAGAAGAGGTATATTTCGGATGAAACAATTCTACGAGGCTTATAATAATTTTCCAAAAGTGTCGCCACTGGTGGCACAAATTAGCTGGACAAATAATATTATTATTCTTTCAAAATGCAAAGAAATTGAAGAACGTGAGTTTTATATTCTTCTTTCTAGAAATGAAAAACTTAGCAAAAGAGAACTTGAACGTCAAATAAACAGTAGCATTTTTGAAAGGACAATGCTCGCAAATAAAAAACTGTCCACATTGCGGACAGAATTCAAACCAGAGATTCAAAACATTTTTAAAGACACCTACGTTTTCGAATTTCTCAATTTGCCAAAAGAGCATAACGAAAACGATTTACAAAAAGCTCTAATTAAAAATCTTAAAAACTTTCTTTTGGAACTTGGAAAAGGATTCACTTTTGTGGGTGAAGAATTTCGTGTGCAAGTAGGAATGCACGATTATTACATAGACCTACTTTTATACAACCGAAATATGCAATGCCTTGTTGCTATTGAATTGAAAACAGTTGAGTTTGAACCAGAATTTCTTGGCAAAATGAATTTTTATCTCGAAGCATTAGATAGAGATGTTAAATTGCCAAATGAAAACCCAAGTTTTGGAATTCTTCTTTGCACGGATAAAGATACCGAAGTTGTTGAATATGCACTGAGTCGCAATATTTCACCAGCTTTAATTGCAGATTATGAAACAAAGCTAATTGATAAAGAATTGCTAAAAACCAAACTACGCGAACTATACCAAATATTGGAACAGAACATTGATGACTAATTATAAAATTTCAAAATCATTAAATAAAAGCAGAGTTTTCATTTTACAAAGGAGTGAATTGGAAAAACGGTTTGATCCATTTTATTATGTTCCTGAATTGGTTGAGTTGGAAAATAAGGTTTTAGCAAAACAACCTAAAAAGTTAAGAGATTATATAAGTGAAATTGCAAGTGGTGCAACACCAAAGACGGTTGAAGTTGAAAAATATTATGCAAAAAAAGAGAATGGCATTCCGTTTTTAAGAGTGCAAAACCTTTCGGCAACTGGTGTATTGAAATTTGACAAATGTAAATACATAAACAACGAAACACATTCTGGAATGTTGAAAAGAAGCCAAGTTTCAGAAGGCGATTTGTTAGTTAAAATTACTGGTGTTGGTAGAATGGCAGTTGCCTCAGTTGCACCTAAAAATTTTGAAGGAAACATTAACCAACACGTTTGTGTAATAAAAACTGGAAGCAAAGAAGTTAGTGAAACTTTAGCAGCATTTCTAAATTCAGATGTTGGTGAAAAATTAGCAAGCAGAAGAAGCACTGGAGGAACACGCCCAGCGTTAGATTATCCTGCTTTGCTTTCAATACCGATTCTTGAAGATAAAAGAATTTTAGAAACATCTAAAAAAGTTGTAGAGTTAAAAAAACAAAACGAAGAGAAAGCCAATAAATTACTATCGAGCATTGATGATTATCTGCTTGGCGAACTTGGAATTAAACTATCCCCAAAACCAGAAAATAATTTAAAGAATAGAATGTTTACCACTTCGCTTAAAGAAATTTCTGGTGGGAGATTTGATCCCAATTATTATCGAACCTATTTTCAAAATTTATTATTATCAATCAAAAAATCACCATTTAATAAATCAACATTAGGGTATTACCTATCAGAAATTACTTATGGTGCATCATTCAAAAATGACTATGTCTCAAATGGGGTTCCACTTTTAAGAATTAAAGATTTACAAAGAAATGGAATTTGTGTTGACAAAGTAGCTTTTCTACCCGAAGAAGCAAGAAATTTATTAGGCAATTGTTATGTAAATGCAAATGATTTTTTAATCAGTAGAAGTGGCACAATTGGAGTTGTAGCAATAGTTCCTAAAGAAATAGATGGATTTGCTTTTGGCTCGTTTATGATAAAATTTAGATTGAATGAAAAAAAGCTGTTAAATAGAGAGTATCTATCATATTATCTTAATAGCACATTGCTTGTTGAAATAATAGAAAGAAACAGAATTGGAGCAATTCAAGGAAATATAACAATACCAATAATAAAATCATTACCGATTGTAATACCTAACATTTCCATACAAAACGAGATAGCAGACCACATAACAGAAATAAGAACTGAAGCAGAACAATTAAAAGCAAAAACAAAAGAAGCATTAGAGCGAGCAAACAAAGAGATAGAAAATATACATTTGAATTAGAAAGAGAAGCAATGACACTAAAAGATTTTGAAAAAAACATTAGTTCAAGAATACTTGAAAGAGGTTATGATTATTTCCATAATGGATATGTTAGTAATTTGGATGAAGTTGAAACAGATTTATGGGCTGCCGATGTTTATGGAACCGATGACTATAGGGTAGAAATAAAAACCGATAAAGCAGAGATTAAAAGTTGGAGTTGTGATTGCCCGTATGACCAAGGTCCTATTTGTAAGCACGTTGTAGCAACCCTTTATTCTATTGAAGAAACAGCCAAGAAACCAAAACCCAAAAGGAAAAAGAAAAGCAAAAACAAAGTAACTGAAATTTTTGGCAAGGTTTCTAAGGACGATTTGCAACAGTTTTTACAGTTGCAATTTAGAAAAAACAGAGGATTAAAAAATTCGCTAATTGCATATTTTGCCGAACTTATTGATGAAGATAGTTACAGCAAGTATCGTTTAATAGTTAAGAGTGAGGTATCTATCGCAATTGGGCGGGGTGGATTTATCGATTATTATAGTGCTAATTCACTAACAGACACACTATACGAACTTGTTCAAAAAGCGGAAGAATTATTGGCTGATAAAAATATAATGGAAGCACTGGCAATTTGTAAAGTAATTATTGAGGAGCTTCCACTTATTATTTTAAATATGGATGATTCTGGAGGTGGGGCAGGTTCGGTTTTTGATTATGCTTTTGAAACTTTTTATACAATAGTCAATGTGGCTCCACCAATGTTGAAAGATGATTTGTTTGAATATTGTGTTGCAGAATATCCTAAAGAAAAATATCACGATTTTAGTTTTGAACACAATTTTTTATATATACTTCCAGAATTAGTAACAACCAAAGAGCAAGAAAAGGATTTTTTTGATCTAATTAATAAACAGATTAAAATAGCAGAAAAGGATGACTACTCACGTTATGGAATTGTTCGTTTAGTAAACACAAAGATTAAATTTTTGCAACAAGCCAAAAGAGAAAGTGAGGCAGAAGCTTTAATAGAGGCAAATAAAAATTATTCGGAATTTAGAATGATTTTGTTAAACAATGCTATTTCTAAAAAAGAAATTGTTCGTGCAAAAGAATTATGCTATGAAGGAATTATTATAGCAAAGGAGGAACACCATCCTAGAACAGAAACAGAATGGTATCAAAAATTATTAGAGATTTCGGAAAAAGAAAAGAACACAGAAGATATTCGTAAGTATGCGGAACATCTCTATTTTAATAATAGCTTTAATTTAACCTATTATCGAAAAACAAAAAGGACATATTCAAAAGATGAGTGGGGCAACAAATGCGAAAAGATAATTAATAAAATAAAAGGACCAGAAGAAAAGGGTGCTTATTACAAAGCAACAGCTCTTGCCGATGTTTTTGTGGAAGAAAAATATTTTGAAAGATTGCTAAAACTTATGGAATTAAATCAAAAAGATATTCGCTTTGTTGATAGTTACGCAAGACATCTTACAAAGTTTTACCCAAAAGAGGTATTAGTTTTTTATGGAAATGCAGTAAAGAAAATTGCATTAAATACTGGCAGAAATTTTTATAATGAAATGGCAAAATATTTACTTAAAATGAAAAAGATTGAAGGTGGAAGCGAAAAAGTAAATTTTTTAATTAAAGGTTTTAGAGAGCAATATAAAACTAGACGAGCAATGAAAGAAATTTTTAATGAAAAATTTCCAGAAACAATTCCAAAATAAAATGGGAAAGAAGTTCAAAAATTTATTGATTCAAATCAGAGATTTCTATAAAAGAATATTTATGAATCCACTCTAAAAAGTTCGTTTTTTGACTCATATTCCCCACGTTAAAACATGGGGTTAATGAAAATATGCCTTTTTAGAGTGGATTCATTTATAATAAACCAGAAAAACATAAAATGAAAGAAACCAACACCATACCTCGTCTTTCACGACTTTCGGCAATACTAACTTTGTTGCAATCCAAAAGAATAATTACCTCAACTGAAATTGCAAATAAATTTGGAATAAGTAAACGAACAGCGTATAGAGATATTAAGGCTTTGGAGTTATCAGGGCTTCCAATTTTTACCAAAGAGGGAAAAGGCTATTCGTTGGTTGAGGGCTACACACTTCCACCAATAATGTTTACCGAGCAAGAGGCTAATGCGTTGATGACTGCCGAAGAGTTAATTTCTAAAAACAAAGATAAATCGTTAATAGAAAATCACAGTAGTGCAATTGCCAAAATAAAATCTGTTATGCGTTTTAGTAAAAAAGAGAAAGCTGAAATTTTATCAGAAAGGATTGCCTACTTTAACAACTTTGCAAAAGAAATTACAAGCGATAATCTTTCAACAATTCAGGTTGCAATAACTAATTTGGAACTAGTGAAAATTAAATATCGGTCACTAAGTAAGGATGAAATAACTGAAAGAGTAATTGAACCACAAGCAATTTATCATTCGCGAGAAAATTGGATTTTGATTGCGTGGTGCAATTTAAGAAACGACTACAGAGAATTCCGATTAGATAAAATAGAAACTTTAGAATTATTGAATGAAAAATTTGAAAATAGAAATTTCAATTTAAGAGAATATTTTAAATCGTATAATTAAAAGAACACACTCCCTCTGTGAAAGTCCTTCGGACAACCCCCTCTCCAATGTTGTCAACTTAAGGAATTTTAACTTCAACCCCGTTGGGGTTGCTTCATACTTTTTTACCACGCATTTCATACGTGGTTATAATAATTTTGACTGCTTTGCAGTCATTGATTAGAAAAACTACGGAGTAGTTTAAGATAATAACTATGGGTGCAGCCCATAGTTATGCAAGCAAAAAGAAAGGAACTGCAACGCAGTTCAAATAAAGCTTAAGTTGACAGCATTGCCCCTTCTCAAGAGGGACATTTTTACCACTCCCGAAGGGCGTGGGCAAGGATATCCCCTCTTGAGAGGGAAAGATACTTTAGCATAATGGGTGTGTTGAGAACTGCATCGTCCTGAAAAAGGTTGACTCAAAACAAACAGAAAAGTCAACTAATAACA
>CBDUTO010000010.1:0-56285 GCA_965370315.1 uncultured Melioribacteraceae bacterium | reverse complement strand
AACAAAGAATGAACAAACCTTGAAACTAGTGACACACTTTAGTGAACAGACCCAGTTAAATCCCAGATAGGAGTTTTCAGAACGAGGATCTTGTAGTGATATTCCATCCATTCTGATGTCAGTCTCACGAATACTACCTCCTCTAACACTAAGGCCAGCCCCTTCTTGATTACTTGTAAGTTCAACACCTTTCATCCTATTAAGATATGCATCAACTCTAAGCACAGGCATACTTTCAATTTCTTCTATTGTAACAACCTCTTGAGTAGCAGAGACATCAGATTTAATCAATTCTTTTTTGGCCGTAATAACTACTTGATCCATTTCAACAGTTGATATACCTAGTGAATAATTCACCTCAATAGTTCTATCCGAACTAACTTCTATACCTTTCTTTATTTGTTTAGCAAAGCCAACCATGCTCGCTGACATTACATAAGTACCTGGTGGAACATTCAGGATAACATAGTAACCATCCAAATCTGTTGCAGCTCCATAAAATGATTGTAATGAAACTTCGGTACCATCATCTAAAATTGAATGTGTTATGGAGATATTTGCAAATGGTAGTGGATCACCTGTCGCTCCATCAATAACTTTCCCTTTAAGTTTACCATTTCCTGCAAGGAGAATTACATTTAAACAAAAAAAGCAAATAAGAGATAGGTATATCACATGACTAATTAGGAATTTCTTTTTCATATTTTGTGCCTGCAAATGGTTTTACTTATATTTCGAAACATATCTATATTTGTTTTTGAAACTTTTTTCATATTGGTAAAGAAAATGTTTAATTGTTTTTATTTAACTTTGACGTAAAGATGCGACTGAATTTTTAATAAGACAATTAGATAAATATTAAAAGATTTTTCTTGCATTTTGTAGTGTTTTTTATTATGGGAGTTTTTAAATATGTCGGTTGCAGCATTTGATCTAAATAGTCTCCATTTAACATCTTCCATTATTTCTTCAATTGGTAAAATTAAGTTTACGAGTAAAACACCGTTAAATAATCGTTCAGGTGATGAGGTTAGTAATTTACTAACTGAGAAAATAATTGAGATTATTGATAGATATAACAGACAACATGCTAGAATTAAATCTGTTGGCATTTCTATTCCTGGTATTTATAATCCGCAAACAGGTTGTGTCTGGGCACCAAATATACCAGGTTGGGATAACTACCCTCTCAAAAATAGTCTGTTACCAATTATAAGAGAACATATACTTAACCTTAAAATTGCCAGTAAGAGATCTTGTAATATAAGAGGTGAATATTGGCTGGGAGCTGCTAAGAAAACCAGAAATGCGATTTACTTTTCAGTAAACCATGGAATTGGTGCTGGAATATTGGTTGATGGTCGAATTCTAGAAGGTTTCAATGGTGGGGTCGGAGCTGTAGGATGGATGAATCTTAATGAACATGTGAAAGAAGATTATCTAGATACTGGTTTCTATGAATACTATGCCTCCGGAAAAGGTATTATAAACAGGACTAGAGGCTTATTAAAATCAGAATCGGATTACAAGGGAGTCTTGAAACAGTATAGTATTGAGGAATTAGATATTCCTCATATTTTTAATGCATATATTAAGAATGACGAAATAGCAGAGTCGATTATAAATAGTTCTATAAAATTTTGGGGAATTGCAATAGCAAATATGATTAGTCTGTTCAATCCGGAAAAAATAATTTTTGGTGGAAGAGTATTTGGCCCTGCATTTCAATTTATAGATAGTATTAAGGAAGAGGTGTCAAAAAGAACCCACCCACGGTTTTATACAAATGTTAAATTTGTCCAGTCTGAACTTGGAGAATATTCGGCCTTGCTAGGTGCTGGACATCTGGTCAATAAGAAACTGTGATTTATATATTTTATTTTAATAAAAGTCAAACTAAATTTTAATTTAAATCATTTCTTTCCAAAACCTATTTAAGTATATATTTTTAGCCATCAAAATGGTTTATTTAAATAGGAGTTATTATGAAAGTAATTGGAATTGATTTAGGGGGAACAAAACTTTCAGCTGCTATTTTTACTGAGGACGGTAAAGAAGAGCACAAAAACATTGTTTCATTAGAAAAGAGAAAAGGAGAAGATGTTTCAAATCTAATTATTTCTCAGATCGATTCTCTTTTGAAGACCCTTAATAATGAATCTGAAATAAGCAATATCGGTATATGTGTTCCCGGAATAGCCTACCCGAAAACAGGAAAAGTATGGGCCCCCAATATTCCCGATTGGATAGATTTTCCTCTCCTTGACATACTTAGGTCTAATTACAGTAATATAAACTTTGCTATTGATTCAGATAGAGCATGTTACATACTTGGAGAAACTTGGTTAGGTTCCGCGAAAGGATGTAAAGATGCCATATTTATTGCGGTTGGAACTGGAATCGGTGCAGGAATTCTTGTAGATGGAAGAGTACTCCGAGGGATTAATGGCATTGCTGGTGCTGTGGGATGGTTGGCATTAAATAAACCATACAAAGAAAAATATAAGAACTACGGTTGTTATGAATATCATGCTTCTGGTGACGGTATCTCAAGAGTTGCTGTTGATCTACTTAATGAAAATTCAAATTATTCTGGTATTCTTTCGAAGAAAGACCCCAGTGATATAACTGCACATGATGTATTCGAGGCATACGATTCAAAAGACACGATAGCCAGAGAAGTTTTAACAATAGCCGTTGAGTATTGGGGAATGAATGTTGCAAACCTCGTAAGTATTTTCAATCCCGAAAAGATAATATTTGGTGGTGGAGCGTTTGGACCTGCTACAAGACTATTAGATGACATTTACTCAGAGGCAAAGAAATGGGCACAACCTATCAGTATTAAACAAGTTCAAATAGAGTCTTCATCCCTTGGTGGAAATGCAGGACTAATTGGAGCTGGAAAATTAGCCATTGAACAATCAAAAATAAATAAGTAATCAAAATGTATAATAAAAAACTAGTCTTCATATCTGCATGTCTTGGAATGTTACTCTTTGGGATTGTAATGATATCCCTTGGAACTATGCTTCCTCTTATTACTGCTAAACTATCTTTAACCAACATTGAAGCAGGGGCTCTAACTTCTCTCCTTCCATTAGGTATTCTACTTGGATCTTTAGTATTTGGGCCCATTGTAGACAGCACAGGTTACAAAATTCTACTAATAAGCTCTTCAACTATGGTGATGATTAGTCTGTTCCTTTTGGCTTCAGCTACCAGCTATACTATTGTACAAGCTTCAGTTTTTCTAATAGGTTTTGCCGGTGGAGCCCTAAATGGAGGCACTAATGCATTAGTATCAGATATTAGTGAAGAAGATAGGGGAGCAAACCTTAGTCTATTAGGAATATGGTTTGGTGTAGGTGCTTTAGGTATGCCATTATTGCTAGGTCTCTTGCTCTCATCATTTACATTTGAAGAAATTATTACATCAATTGCCTTAATAATAGTTGTGCCTATTGTTTTCTTAAGTTTTGTAAAGTTTTGTAAAGTTTTGTAAAGTTTTGTAAAGTTTTGTAAAGTTTTGTAAAGTTTCCAAAATCAAAACAAACTCAAGGATTTCCTTTGATTGCTGGAGTTAAACTTCTGAAAGAGAGAAGCCTTCTTATTTTCGGCGGAATTCTTTTCTTTCAAAGTGCACTCGAGGGATTGATCAACAATTGGACAACTTCATTCATGATTCAAGTTCACAGTTTCGATAATAACGATGCACTATTTTTGCTCACAATCTTTGTTCTTGGGTTAACACTAGCAAGATTGGCATTGGGTTTTATACTAAATAGTAAAAACACTAATTACGTATATTATTCTTCGGTAGGTATTGCTGCTATTGGAGCTACACTATTGATGACCGGCTATTCAACCCCTATTCTAATTTTGGGTATTGTTCTGCTAGGTATTGGTTTAGCTGCAGGTTTCCCAATAATTCTTGGAAAAGTGGGAGATCTTTATTCTCGCTTATCCGGCACTGCGTTTAGTATTGTTCTTGTTTTGGCTCTAATAGGCAATACTTTAATTAACTATTTAATGGGCATTATAGCCGAGGAATTTGGTGTCCATTACTTTTCTCACATTATATTTATAAGTATAATACTAATGTCTATTCTTATATTTTTAGCTCAGATAAAAGTTTCAGAAAAAAATAATAAATAATAACTCAAGGAGTAAAATAATTATGCTAGCAAAAGAGTGGTTGAAAAACACCAGAAATGTTATGACCAATATTGAAGAGACTCAGATGGAGAATATTCAGGAAGCGGCTAAAGTTATGGCAGATTCCATAGAAGCAAATCGTTGGGTTCACACATTTGGCTGTGGCCATGCTACATTACCTATTGAAGAAATGTATCCTCGAATAGGTGGATTTGTCGGATTTCATCCAATCGTGGAGTTACCATTAACATTCTTTACAAATATCACTGGTCAGATGGGAGTTCATCAATTTGTGTTTTTAGAAAGAGTTGAAGGATATGGTATTGAAATAATGAAAGGTCATAATTTTGATACAAGAGATTCTATGTGGCTCTTTTCGCATTCTGGAATCAACAATGTGAATATTGACGTGGCTTTAGAAGCTAAAAAGAAAGGAATGAAAGTTATTGTATTTGGCTCAGCCAAAGCAGCAAAAGGAAAGAAGACTAGACATTCATCAGGAAAAACAATTTTTGATATTGCAGATATTGTTGTGGATACCTGTGCTCCTCTTCAAGATGCTTCGGTTGATCTAAAAAATCATCAAGATAAAATTGGTCCAGTCTCCACAATGGCATTTGTAACAGCAGTTTGGATGACAGTTTGTACCGTTGCTGAAATTCTAGCTGAAAGAGGAGTAAAACTTCATATTCACCCTTCTCATAATGTTCCAGATGATGGCACAGCTAAAGAAAGACTTACTGAGGCACTTGATACTTATAAGGAACGAATAGCAGGAGTCTAGATTAAAAGAATAACAAAAGGGTTAGTTCGTTAGTTGGTAATAAGAATCCTCAGCATATTTATTGTTGAGGATTCTTTTTTTAACTTAAACAGTTTTGCCAGCAACTATTGTTGAATAGACTGATAAATTATCATTTAAAATAACAAGATCGGCATCAGCACCAACTTTTATAACACCTTTTCTATCTTCTATACCTAGTAATTTGGCAGGATTTTTTGTTACTGTATCGATTGCATCAGCAAAACTACACCCAGTGAATATTGAAAAATTCCCAGCAATCTTTAATAAACTCATTGTTGAACCTATTAGTGTACCATCTAAATACTTGGCGGCACCATCTTTTGAAACAAAGTCTCGCCCATTGTATTGATAGGTGCCTTCTGGTAAACCAATAGCATGCATTCCATCCGTAACACAGATACATCTCTCAAGTCCCAATTGGTCATAAGCAAATTTTACCATTCGTGGATGAATATGGTGCCCATCACTTATCATTTGTGCCGTAATAGTGGGGTGTTCAAAAATTGCTGGAAGTGGTCCAGGTTCTCTATGTGTTATTGGTCGCATAGCATTGTACAAATGTGTTACGTGATTGATCCCTTTTTTAAATCCTTCTTTTGTCTGGTTATAGTCAGCATTAGAGTGGGCGAATGCAGCAATAATACCGTTAGATCGTAACGCTCTTATAACATCTTCATGCCCTTCCAATTCGGGAGCAATTGTCATCATCTTAAGAGACGGACCTGTAGCTTCTAATATCGAATTCAATCCACCATGCATCGAGGGATTATAAACACCAGTTGGATTAAGCCCACCTATTTTAATCTCATTTATAAATGGACCTTCAAGATGAATACCAATTAATTCAGCACCAGCAACCTTTTTATTGTAATACTTGTTTGCCAATCTAAGATGTTCATTATTACTTTCTGGTTTAACAACAGTAGTAGCTAAATATGATGTGGTTCCAGTTTCAGCTAAAGTTCTAGAAATTGTAGTCAGTGCCTCGTCCGAATTATCAAGTACATCACACCCTCCTGCTCCTTGGATATGTATATCAATTAATCCTGGAATAACCACCTTTTCTTGACCATCAATTATTTTACACTTTTTATAGTCACTAACCATTTTGGTTGGAAGAATATCTGTAATTTTTCCTTCTTCAAAAAATATGTCAGTTCTTACGGATCGTGACAAATCGCTGACTAAATAACAGTTTTTAATTACCGTCTTTTGTTCCATTTATATGCCTTACTGTTTTAGTTATAGTTTTAATTGTATTTTTAATTTTGTTAAGTAATGAGTTAGTAAAAGAATGAAAAATGTAAATAAAATGGATTTTAAAATACCTAAAAATCCATCTCGCCAGAATCCAAAATATGCGCTTAGCCCGATTAAACTGATAAACGAATATATGATTGATGGCAATATATATGCTAATAATGGATTTGAACCAGCTGGATTAAATATTGAAAATAACTTATTGTATTTTTTAATATCCACTATCCAGTAAAGAAAAACAAAAAACATTACGCAAATACTGGATGAATAGAAAACAAAAGAAGGTGTAGTTTGGATTTTGTGAACTCCATATAATGATTCAAAACAAAAGCCAATAAATGCTAGTAGTAAGGCATAATATAGTGCGTGCTTGATCTTAAGAGAACTATCAGATAAAAATCCATCTCTTTGAAAAATAATAGTTAAAATGATTCCTGTAGTAGTAATAGCTGCATGTCCTGCAAGATGAGGACCGATCAATAAAAATGATTTATTGAAGAGTAGAAAATCTAGTGCTCCAGATTGGTCGCCTATGTAAATAACAATTAAAAGGCTGAGTACACTAATCATCACTGCTAAACTGTTTTTCGAATAAAGATAACTTATTGCTGAAATGAAATATGCCCAACCAATTAAACCAAGTATTCCCCACCAGCTAGTATCTAACCAACCCATATCTTCAAATGTTCCGCTCCGATAAATAACAACTATCCAGAGTAGTCCTGCTGCACCAATTGTTTTGAAAAGTAAGTATAGTTTCTTTGATTTATCAGATCGAGGATAAATGTTCCAGAGCAGACTGACAAAAATAAACATAAGTAATGACCACAAATTTCTACTAATTCCTGTTAATTCAGGATTTATTCTTCCAATATTGACCATAAGAACACCTAATATGAGCAGCGATAATGATCTTATGGCTATATGCTTTATAATTTTTATTTTTGATCCTTCTTCTACTATACGTTTCTTAAAGGCAAGGGGTATAGACATTCCCACAATAAATAAAAATGCAGGGAAAACAATATCGGGAATAGTCATTCCACTAATATTGTCGGGCATATGTTTTAACCAGGATGTAATATTCGTAACAGGGGTAAGATCATTTACGAAAACCATTAAAAAGATTGTTAATCCTCTAAAAATATCAATTGATTCTATTCTGCCCATTGCTGTTCTTTTAATAGATTTTTCTTGGTTCATTTAAGTTCCCAAATTATTTATCAAAACTAACATCACTAATTCTGTTTTACTTAACTAACATCATCTTTTTAGTTATAGAAGTATTTTGCGTTGTTAACTGATAGAAATAGATTCCTGATGGTAAATCTGCTCCGTCAAATTTATAATCATAAGTTCCAATACTTTTATACCCAGAAAATAATGTTTTCACCTTACTTCCTTTAACATCGAACAAAGAAAGTGATGTAAAACTTGATTGATCTAACGTAAATCTGATCATTGTACTTGGATTAAAGGGATTCGGATAATTCTGGGATAAATAAAAAGTTTGCATTATTGGTACATTAACACTTACTAATTCCGGCGGAAATACTTCAATTACTGTAAAATCAACCCAATAAAAGCCTGTCATATTGGGAACATGTTCCACAAGTCTGTTGCCAATTTCTTTGGCAGGATCCTCAAAATCTGCCCACCAATTCTGATCTAACGGATAACCAATTTGAAATCCAATATCATTTGGATAAAATTTCTGGCCCCAATTTTTGAATTCGGTTACCATTCCTGTAAATGGATCAGAGTACCAATTAAAATCTTGACTATCATCTATAAATACAATGTCGCCTCTATAGTTAGGAGGCATCCAACTTGTTGAAAAATGTTTCAAGAACAAAGTGTATTCCGGTTTTATCGCTTTAATTTTTTGTTCCCAGTGCTCAGCTTCTGCATCACTTACTTTTTTCCCCCATTGATGTTGGCTAGTTTTGTACCACTCGACATCTACCCCAAATCCTAAAACACAGCTGTGGTGCTTATACTGATTAAAAACTAAATTGACTAATGTATCTATATTTGCTCCTCCAGATTCAACTTGAAGCCAAACTTTTATCCCAGTAGTATCAAAATGATTTAAATACTTTTCATTTTGATCAATATCCCTAAAAATAATTGAATCATAATCCCGACCTTCTGGTTTTGGAAAACTCATTAATGTGTAACCTTCAGGATCAGAAAGATACATGCTAACTATCCAAAGACCTCCGGGTTGGTAGCCATCAAGATTTTCTGACATTTCTTTTCCAACCATCTCCCAATATTCCGGTTCTGGGAACTGTCTGTCAGGATAGCTGGACAAGATTCTAGATGCTCTAAAACCAGCGTAATTGTTGGTATCTAATTCCGTGTATTGGCTGAATATCTGGCAGTATAAAATTGGTGTAAACAGAAATAGGATTAAAATAACAATTGTTTTTTTCATTATATCCATTCAAAATTTAAAATCGGTTAAAGGAATATCCTCTATCTATCAATTC
Organism: uncultured Melioribacteraceae bacterium; assembly: GCA_965370315.1. Taxonomy (GTDB): domain Bacteria; phylum Bacteroidota; class Ignavibacteria; order Ignavibacteriales; family Melioribacteraceae; genus 1-14-2-50-31-20. The sequence continues at coordinate 47,567 of CBDUTO010000010.1, read as the reverse complement.
ATCAAGTAGATCTTCTATTTTTAAGTAGAACTTATCTGTTCTTTCACTATGAGATCCAACATGCAAAAGAAGATGGAATCCATTCAATCCATTTGTTCTATCTTCTTCGTAGTTTATAATACTTTCAAAGATTTCTTCACTACTTATATATTTATTCCCCATACTTGGGATTGTATAATCGGCATTTGATTTTGTTCCATGAGTAAAAGAAATTAATTCTATTCCCATTTCATTAGTCCAGTCAGCAATTTCTTGATTATACCACTCATAGGGCGGGAGAAAAAATTTAGCCATATTCTTTTTTACACCAAATTTTTCCATTTCGGAATAGTTTTTCTCCAAATCCTCGGTAAAAACTTCCTTATCAATTAGAGTAGAATCTCTATCCTCCCAAGAAGCATAAAGGAGATGTTTGTCAGAGTGAGCTCCTACATAATGGTTTTCTTGAACTAGTTTTGTTATGAAGCTCTTATTTTCTGGATTCCGATAGTAATCTCCAGTAAAAAAGAAATTCCCCTTAATATTTTTATCAGAGAGAGCATTTAAAATTATATCGTTTCCATCGTAAAAATCTCCACCACTAAATAATAGATATATTTCCTTTTGCTTCTCATTTCCTCTAACGATTGCTCCCTCAATTTTTTCTTTTTTTAGCATTTTTTTTCCTAAAGATTCAAGTTTAGATAAGTAATAAGTTAAGGAGGCAGTTCCATCCATTGTAGGTTCATTTGTAGAGTAATCTCCAAAGTCATCATGGTATACAACAAGATCAGACTGGAATTGTTCATACTCATCAGGTTCAACAAGAGCAAGACCTAATAAACTTTTATAAATAGTTCCATAAACTGGACCGTCAACCAAACCACCCGTTGTCTCAAAATTCTCTAGGAGAGTTAAAGATGAATGGGGGTGTGTTGGAGTATCACCATCTCTTGGTAATCCTACAATCATGCTTGTACCCCAAGGATTACAACCAAAAAGCCAGTCCCTTAAAGCTGCTTCCATTTCTGCAAACTCACTACTCCCAGATATATCTTCATACAGCTGTGCTTGAGTTAAAGCCGCAACAACTAGATTATTTGAACACCAAATGAAGGGGACTCCATTGCAGAAAGCATTATCCTTACCTCGATTAAATATTTTCTCCAATCCTTTTGCCATATATGACTTGAAGAAATTAGATTTATTCTTCTCATCATTTGCAAGATAGTAATGCCCAATATTAACAAATGGATACCACTGATAATGCCTTGCTGTATCGGCTCCCATCCATGGAGTAATAGGTTCAACTTTCCCCCAGTAGATTGCCTCATTCAAATAATCTTTGTTCTTAGTTGTTTTGTATAACTGTGCAGCAGCCAGTTCCATATCATCAATGTAATTATCTTCCTCATAAAAGTAGGGTGATACGTTACTGGCAGTTTGATTAACTCCAAGATCGGTCTTCGCAAATCTATAAGCATCAAATGCTTTAGCTAAGACTAATTCCGAAAACTCTGGATAATATTTCTTCATTAGGTCTGAACCAAGAGCAAATGCTGACGCAAACTTTGCCGCAGAGGATGAAACTCCAGTAGACCTATTTTTATATTTTGCTAATCCTTGTTGTTTACCTGTTACAAGATACACTGGTCTTTCTAGTCCTTTACCATAATTAACGGAATCTTTATTAGGTAACCTATATCCAGAATGATCTCTATCATCAGCTATTTGGTTAAACATAATTCCATATTCTGGATTCATTTTTACCAACCAATCTAAGCCCCATTTGGCCTCATCCAAAATATCGGGGATACCATTCTCACCAGAATCTCCATTTGCATCAAATTCATCATGAAACACATCTGGGTTTTTTGAATACGCAAACAACATTTGGAACGTAGCATTTGCTGATGTAGTTAGATACTGGAGATAATCAGATGCGTCGTGCCAACCTCCAGTTACATTGATATATGCAGAATCTTTTTCAGGATAATCAACGATAAAGCCATCTTGAGTGTGACAAGAATCCTTCAAGAACGGATTATAACCACATCTCTGTTGTCTCATATAGTTTAGGACAAAATCTGCAGTTCCATCATATACATCATCTGAAATTCTGAACGGGGAAGACTTAATCTCTTTGACCAAAAGATAGTATTTTCCCTCTGTGTTAAACTCTGAAAAATCTAACCGATAAGTTCTCTTAAAACTCCCATAATTTCCATACCCTTTTACTTTTTCACTTTTCAGAACTACTTCATTATTTTCACTATTAATAAGTTCAAATGATTCTACTGAGATATCATTAAGACTTACGAACACAGCTGCTTTGACAGCATTCTCTTGATAACCAAGCTGATTAATTCTTATCCAGCTTTGGTTAGCACTAAGTGAAGAAAGAGTCAATAATATACTCGTTATCGTCACTACTAAAGTTTTCATAATTATATTAGGGTTTTATTAAAGAATACTAGAAAATTAAGGGTAAAAAAATGGATTCTCAATATAAAATAAATGTTTTTTATTGACTTTTTAAATATCTCTATTCAGGTGTACTCATATACTAATTTGAGTCTATCTTCTGTAACAGCTCATGAATATGTGCTGACAGCATTTTAAGTTCCATCAGAACTTGGTTGTGTTAGTGTTAAAACTATGTTAATATACAATTAAAGTGAACTCTAACTCTTCCCAAAGCCAAGCATAATAGATCGAACTGTCCACCTCATCTTATTTCATAGTAAATCAATGCTCATAAAATTGTGAGCACTGAGTGATATAACAAGATATGCTTTGAAGTCATATGGGTTGAGCCGTGGGAGATTTGGTTAAATCAGAGATAACCATCATTTTGCAAAATCATACTTCTTGATGTTAGTAAATTCGGTTAATATCCAGACCAACCCAAAACCCCTCTATTTTCATAAAGGGGCCAACAAACTATAGTATATTTCAATACAATGATCTCTGTGTCTGTTCGTTTGCTCATAGGCATAGAAATACTACCAAATTCAACTTATTATACTACATTAAGATTTCATAGTTTTACAATGTTTAAGGTACACTTATACAAATGCATTTAATTAAACCACAGACTCCGAAAAAGACGGAAAACATTGTATCATTAAGGGGGGTGTGATTTTAACACCTTTAAGATGTTGATTTATAACGATTTATTCTTTAGAATTAATGTGTCAAAAAAGGAACGTTTTTTAATACAGCTATTGATACAATCTGAAAGCTGATATGGTCCTCTATCCACTATTTCATATTGGAATTATTGATACTCTCCCTCCTGTGGTTATCCAAACCCTATCCGAGTAAAAAACATCCCATATTGCTTAAATATTTTGGAAGTTCATATGAAAATTATCAATTATTATCACGGATGAACAGGGACTGCCGTTTAGGGCGTCTACAGCGGTAGGTTTAAAAACAGAAAAGCCCTAATTCAGCTGAAAAAGGGCTTTTTTGTTTCTGGGCGGAGAGTGAGGGACTCTTCGCTTGTCAAAACATCGTTCATTTTTAGCCTAAATATCCACTTTTTGAAAATTCACTGCCCAAACACTGCCCACTCTTTTTTGGGTCTTATTTACAAGTCCGCTAACTTATAGAAATAAATATTTTTATCATATATTTCGTTTATAACGTTATGCTTGATTAATATGCAATGATGATTCAATACGATAATTGAGAATATCTGGATTTTCTCTTAGAAGTTCTAAAAGTATTTTTGTTGAGCCAGATGGAGTCCTCTTTCCTTGTTCCCATTGTCTTACAGAGGATGAACTTACATTTAAGACTTTTGCGAAGACTGTTTGACTTAAATGAATTTTACTCCTAATGTCCTGAATATCTTTCGGCTTAATTTCAACTTCTGGAATTTCAATACCAAGTGCTTTTAATTCTTTCTCTGAAAAAGATGTTTTAACACCATTTCGTATTAAATCATTGACTGTCTCGCCAATAGCATTTTTAATTGTATTTCTCATGTTTATACCTTTAGGCTTATAAAGCTACCTTGTTTTTCTAATTTAATATATTCATTGTTTTTAATTTTCAATAAATCAGTTGCTAATATTTTAAAGTGTTTTAGTTCTTCTTTGTCCAAACTATCTTTGTCGGTTTTTGCAAACCCATAAACAAAAACGGCAATATCATTCTCTTTATAAACAATAATAGTTCTAAATCCGCCACTTTTACCCTGACCAACTTTTGGAGCTCTAATTTTGAAAAGGCCTCCACCTAAATTTACAACCCCAAGATTATTTGAAATATTATCAATTGTTTTTAACAAATCCTTGTCTGCAAGGGCATTCTTTTTTGCCCACTTATTAAACCATTTTGTTTTTAGTTTTAGCATACTCTAATATATCACATTGTGATACAATAAGTCAAATTAATACTTTAGTTGTTTTATAAATTTTCGCAAAAAGCATAACGCACACTTCTACCATCCGATAAATCCAAGATAATTTAAAAGACATGAACCTCCAAAAGAGATCACTTCTGGACTATATTCGTACCTTTTTAAAATTCACTGCCCAAACACTGCCCACTCTTTTTGGGGTCTTATTTACAAAATACGCAAACTTATTAGTTTGCTTCAAAATATCATTATTCGCCAAAAGTTGTCCGCAATTACGATGAAATTCAAAACGGATGAGGTTGTAGCAAAGTCAATTTATACATCATTGCTGTGTACCTTTGCTTCATCTATCCACCACTCTTCATTTAATTCGGCGGCAGATTGTTAACTTTAAAATCATCAATCCACCTCCTTGAATTGCGTGCGTAAGAAACAATAGATGATACAAATATTGAACCGATGCTTAACTTATTCTATGTTTGCACCGACTACTGCTGCCATCTGCATCATATCTATTGTTTGGCCTTCTTTTAGATTTGTTAGGTCTGTTAACTTGCCTGATTTACTTGTAGATTTTGTTTTTCTGAAGATTGGAAGTAAACTTGCATCAGCCACAATAAACTTGCCGGCGTTTTCAGATGCTCCATTTTCAGTCTTTGTTTGAAGCTTATTCGCTTTGATATAGTCCCATAGTTTTTTGGTGATTTCTGTTCTAGGAAGCTCTGTTGCACCTAAAAATTCTGCTAATTCAGTTTTCAGTTTTACCGGTTTCTTCAAACCTTTTGCTTCTGCCATATCTAACTCCTGTATAATTGATTAATAATAAAAATTTAATAAAATTTGCTCATCATTAGAATAACTAAATGAAACGCTGCCCACGTTTTTTTGACTCTTATTTACAAAATCCGCCAACTTATTAAAAGCATCATTTATGCAATACTTCCAATATTGTATCTGGTTCTTTGGAGAGTAAATTCAACAAAGTTAGTGCAGGGCCTTGTGGATATCTGTCGCCACGTTCCCAGTGTCTTAAAGTACTAAGATTTATTCCAAAAGAAGAAGCAAATTTTGTCTGTGTCATTCCAATTCTTTTTCGCAATTCTTTTACATCAACGTGTATCGGCATAAATGTTCTTGAAGTTGATTTATTCCCTTTGGAATACTCTATTGCTTCCTTTAATCCTTGGCTTATTCTGTTATATGCTTCGCTCATAATTTTACCTTTTGTAATTATCGACTAATATTTTAACAAGTTTTGATAGGTCTTTCTTTTCTGAACTACTTATATTCACTCTTTCATTTTTTGAGAACATCGTCAGTAAAAACAGAGGTACTTCCTCGTTGTGATAATAATAAATAATTCGTGAACCACCACTTTTGCCTTTTCCTTTAGATTTCCACCTCAATTTTCTAACTCCACCACTTCCCGGAATCAAATCTCCAGATGCTGGATGCTCTGACAAATAATACAATAAATCATCTCGCTCTTTAGCATTTAGGGTTTTGGCTGAATGCTTTTGAAAATCTGGAAGTTCTACAATTGTTATTAGCATATACAAACATAGTCCAATGGATTACCTTTGTCAAGTTAAAAACACTAGAATTAAAAAATATTCAACTAAATAGCTTCAATTCAGCCCTTAATCACATAATAACAAATTACTTCTATTTATTTTATGCTTTGGCTGGATTTTAAGAGAAATACATCTTATATTAATTATGAAAGACAATTAATTAGTCTTTCTAACAAAATCTACTTCAAATAAGCAATCGGATTCTAAACATAATTCAGTGAGTTTTTGCCCTTCTTATTTGACTACCGAATAAACCTATTTTAACCCAAAATAAATCTATAAACAAAATACCGTTTTTACGGTTAGGAGAAAATTAACTATGAAAAGTTATGCAACTCGTGATTTCTATCTTGCAAGTTATCTCATTGATAGAGGAGAGAATTACACAAATGTGTATTTAGTAAATCAGAACACAACGGAGTTCACGTTTGAACAAAGCAAAAAACTTCATGAGTATGTAGAAAGTTTCTACACTCAAAAAGCATTGGTAAATCCAATGAGCTACGGCAACACACTGAGAAGTGTAAAATCAATTATACATTCCCTTAAATCTGGGCATGTAACATCAACTTCAACACAAGGAACAACTAACAATGTCAACAACAACAGAAGGAACAGCAACTAAAAAACTATCAGCCTCGTATGCTGATTTTATTAAAGCAACAATAATGAAATCAACTACAGTATATGATGTAATTGATGCAATTAAGAACGATACAGATTTAGCTAGTACAATCAAAAAGCTTCGCAGTACCGATGATACTGATGAGAAGGGCAACCTAAAAAAGAATCTACCATATTTTAACCTTGGCACTTTTGAAAATGGAGAGCGTAAGAAAACCAAGCTCATATCAACAGAATTTATGATAATAGATGTTGATAAACTTGAAACATCAGAAGTTCTTGAGCTGAGAGAAAAGCTTGCCAAAAATTCTAACATTTATTTTTACTTCACCTCACCAAGTGACCATGGCTTAAAAGTAGCACTAAGGTTTGAAAAGGAGATAAGAGATTATGAGTTATATACTGAGAACTACAAGCTATATGCAGAATGGTTTGGGAATGAGTTCGATGTTAAGACTGATAGCACAAGTGATGCATCAAGAGCTTGTTATTTTAGTTCTGATCCAGAGCTTTATCTTAACGAAGCGGCTGAGAGATTTGAAGTTAAAGAGTTCACAACTCCTACACAACCCAAACCAACCCCTTCAACAAAGGGACAGAATGCATCTACAAAGAAAACCGCTAAGAAAAACATCATAGTCAGCGACGAAGAGTTTGATTTAGATTCTGAGATTACTCTAGCTAATGGTACAGTTGTTAAAGTTAAAGACACAAGTGGTCATCAAACTATCTTCTGCCCTGTCTGTGATCCTAAAAAAAGAAGCAATCCAAATTCTGCTAATGCGTTTATAAATCAGAATAGCTCAGAGGCTTACTATATCTACTGTTCATCCGAGAGTAAAACCTTTTGGCAAAAGCATTCTGATAGAACTGGAATATTTGAGACTAATGAAAACACTTACAAAAAGACTATCAAGCGTGGGAAAGAGTGGGCTGAAATGAAGCTATCATCATTTGTAATAAAACCAAAAGAACTTTTAATAATGGATGATGGTGATTCTCTTAAATGTGATATAGTCACGAGCAAAGGCTATAAGTATGAAGATATTTTAATTGAGAATAAAGATTGGCATTCCAAGAGTAGATTGCTATCTGCTATTGGTCATCAAGATTGTACTTTCCTAGGTTCAGATAATGATGTACAAATACTTTGCAATATGGTAAATGATAATATTCCTATACGCAAGACTGGAACAAAAGCTATTGGACTTCATGATGATACTTGGGTGATAGATAATTGTAATATCACTTCTAAAGGTATTGTAGATAATCCCACAATAATACCAAATGAAAAAGGAGCTGATGCTTTCTACAAGAAAATCATTTATCCTAAAATTGATAAGAGTGAAGAGAAAGAGCTTATTGCTGGGTTCTATGATAATATTCTAAAGATAAATAATCTGGAGACTATTCTACCTTTTGTAAGCTGGAGTTTTATATCTCCACTTAAACCTAAATTGTTAGAAATATTTGGAGGGTTCCCTCATCTATTTGTTCACGGTGCTCAAGGAAGTGGAAAGACAAGTACTGCAATATCACAGATGAGACTTTATGGATATAATTCTGACTCCCCTTATAGCTGTACTATGAGATTATTCCCGATGTTAAAGTTAATGAGTTCAAGCACTTCGGTTCCTATAGTATTTGATGAGTTTAAGAAATCAGATATGACCGATTTTGAGATGAATAATATGTTGAGGTTTATGAGAAAGGCATATACTGGAGAAACTGAATCAAAAGGTAGGGCAGATCAGACTGTTATTGATTACAAAATCACTGCTCCTATGATAGTTATGGGAGAGTGGAATATCATTCAACCAGCTATTAGGGAAAGAGTGATTGCAAGTAGCTTTACTAACTCTGTTAAAAACAATACTGATATGCAGAATGCTTTTGAAAAGCTAAAGTCTCTTCCATTGGAAAGTTTTATGAGCAGCTATATTCCTTTCATTTTGGGAGAAGATGTTGATAGTTTGATTGCTGATGCGAAAGTAAAGATAGAAAATCATTTCCAATCAATAAGCGTTGTACCAAGAGTAAAGAATAATCTTTCTATGATGTATGTGGGGTATTTGTTGTTTAGGGGTTTCGCAAAAGCAAATCAAATAGCTCTTCCTAATATTGATATTGATATGGTTCTTACAAATCAGTTAGAAGCTATTACTGGAAATAATACTGGAGAAGTTCAATCATCAGTGGATCATCTTATTACTGGTTTATCAACAATGCTATCTTCAAATCATTATTTCACTTTGCTAAATGGTAGTCATTTTAAGATACTTAAAGATGATAAATTAGCCATTCATTTCAAAGCAATTCTTCCAATATTCAAGAAGTGGGCTAGAGAAACAGATTATGAAATTGATATATTAGATCAATCTTCATATATGAAAATCTTTGATGATACAGATTATATTATAGGGAAAGATAAAAACACAAGGTATGGTGATACCAAGCAGAAAAAGTCAATCTGGATAGATGTTAAGAAAGCTTTAGCTGCTGGAGTAGATTTAGAAGGATTTGGAATAGAAGATGACACCACTACAGATAATGAAGAATTATTATAATAATATAAAAAAGCTACGCTTGTTACATCCATGTTACGATTTGGGTGTAACAAGTAAAGAGCGATTATGGACTGAAAGCCAATTATTTACACCTAATTCTTATTTGTTACTAATGTTACTATATATTTATATACCTATAGTTATTTATAAAAAGGGAGAAAGAGAGGCAGAAACTACTTCAAGAATACAAAACTAAAAAACTCTCAATTACCCGAGGTACTAGAATATGACGTAACATTGGTAACAACGTAACAAATTGCCAAAAGGTGGGAGGCCGGTAAAACAAAACAGCTTTGCTAAATACTTGAAAAGCTATAAACAAATAAATAAAGTGTAAACATATTTGCGCTTATAAAGAAAGAATACAAGGATTAAATAAAATGAACGAAATACCTATGTCTCAAAGAGATATCTTAAACTATAATAAAAAAGATTTTACATGCATATCTAAATGGAAACAGATTCCACTTCCAGAAAACAACGGAATTATGAAATATCTAAGAAAGAATTTTAAGCCACTCAAGAACTTATCATACAAAATAGTTGGACAACCAGCTTACAGTAGACAAATAAAACCTCTCCCAAGTTATAAACCAGATGTTATAACAAGTGACGTCATAAATAATGATTTGATAATACATGTTTGTACTTCAAAGCTTGATGCAAATATATATATTCATATCCCCAAGGAACATTTAGATGATCCAGATCCTATGTGTGATTTTGCAATGATTACACAGATGGGGGCTTTCTCAAAAGAAGGATTGTACTTTAGTGAGATTGTGGACAGAATAAAAGGAGAAGTTGAAGCTCTTGAAAAGCTCGCTAAAACAATTTAGCACTTTGGTTGTTCTGGGTGTTGTATATTCTCGATCTTCATCATTGTATGCAATGCCCCTTTACAACCAGGCTACTCAAGCAGACCAGAAAAATTCCTTCACAACCCAGACCCAACTAACCTACTATGAAATTTGTCCAGGATAAAAAATACTCATATATTTGAATTACGACTCGAATACAAAAGAAATGACCTCTAAATCGATCAAAATTTTCAAGAAAAGCTCCCCCCCTAAGCCTTAAAAACTTCTTTAAGAAATCAGCGGATACAAGACCAATATTGCCTAGCCAGCCTCTGCGGATAAGTCAAAATATTTTCCAGAACAAAAGTCGGGTTGATTTTTTTTCTGAGCAAAAACCATCATGAATATTATTTTTTTTCAAAAATCTTTCCAAAAACAAAGCTTCAATTTCCTCTGATAATAGGGCATAAGAACAACACACCTAACTTAAATCAAAGGAAGAAACCAGAAAATCACTCATTTAATTGAGTCAGTAATTAGAGATCATTGCAGAATCTATAACACAACATTTGAAGTTAATGAAGACGGAGTAATTGTTCGCCACAACGACGAACCATTATACCTTTTAGGAATAGAATTTAACGACGATGGTTTTGATATTATTTTTAACGGCTTTGTCTTTTCAGATCTACCAATGAGCAAAGTAATCAAGCTACGAGAAATATACAAAGAAGACGATATCATGGAATTTCTAACAACCAATGAAATGGAACTTTGGTTCTATGAGGATGAACACTTATTGACTAAACGTATAACCACAAAGGAATACAAAGATTACTCAATTCTTAAAACCGCTTTTGCTATTGAGTTATTCGAGCAAATCAACAATACAACTACTATAAGAAATCATTTAACTAATCTGCTTGAGAAAAGAGAAAGAGTGTTAGCTAATTGAGTTGTTCTGGGGCAGTCAATTTGGCTGCCTTGGGATTAGAATCAACACGGATGTGGATTTTTGGAAAGGGGAATCAATTTGAGTGCCTAAATTCAATCTATAATACTTTAAATTTAACAATGAAAAGCAATCACTAAAGAATTTCACATGTTATTTCAGTATTTTGCATACAAAGATTGTTTAAGCTAAACTTCCAAGATAAATACTACTATCTCTTTGCGAAAGTCTTTTAATTAAACATATATATGTAATTATTAAAACTACAAATGGTAATATTTTATTCAACAATAGTACTTCTTCTCATTATCTATTTAAGTATTGAATACATTCAATTATCTGCTTCAATTAAAAAAATCCCTCTTCGAATTTTAGTCAACGGTACACGTGGAAAATCAACAACTGTGAAATTAATTTATAATATTCTTCGCAAAAATGGATTAAACGTTTATGCAAAAATCACCGGCGACAACCCTATTTTATTTAATCCAGATGGATCAAAAAAAGAATTACAAAGATTTGCACCTACAAGCATAAAGGAAAATATAAAACGGCTAAGAGAGTTAGCTAAGACAAAACCAGATGCAATGGTAATGGAATGTATGGCATTGCACTCGGAAACACAGAGTATGCTCAGTAAATTTATGTTCAAACCTCATCATGTTCTGATTGTAAATGTGCTACCTGATCATAAAGAAGTAATGGGAGAAACACTTGAACAAAATTTACTAACCATTCTTGAATGCGTAGATAAAGATTCAAACTTAATTGTTGCAGACTCTACAAGAAGCATATTTCAAAAAGTGAAATATTCGAATGAGAATATTAGTTTTGCTAAAACTTTTAAATTTAATTTCGAGTTTAATAATATTCCAAAAGAAATTATTGATGAGAGTTGGTCAGTGATAAAAGAGATTTCAAAACAACTAAAATTAGACGAACAAATTGCGAAGGATGAATTTTTATCCGAATGGATTAAGATAGACAATAGTATTAAAATAGAAATCCCAAATTCTAATATTGATATTTGGAATTTATTCTCGGTAAATGATATTTCCACAACACAAAAATTTATTCAACACTCTGTAAATTATAAAAAGAATAATCATATAGTTTTTATTCTAAATTCTCGAATAGATAGACCTCTGAGAACAAAAGAATTTGCTGAATACATAACCACTATTTTTCCAAGTTCCAAAGTGTTTTTAATGGGAAATGGAAAATTATTAGCAAAAAGTATTTTAGTTAGAAATTATTATCCCAAAAGCAGCATTTTTTTAGTAAATGATGAGCAGACTATTTCTAAAATTAAAAAAACTATTTCGCAAAACTCATCAATCTATTGCATTGGGAACCATCAAAAAACTGAACCATTACGGAATAAACTACAACAATTATCGCAAAATAAAGGAGTTGGCAAATAGATGTTACTCACTGCATTCGGATTAGGAATTGTTATTGGATTTATCTTTTTTGAAATAAGTGGACTTACTGCTGGTGGCATTATTGTCCCAGGCTATTTAGCCTTATTTGTAAATGATCCAGTTAAAATCATAGTAACACTTGCTGTTAGTTTACTTACTTACGCCATAGTTTACTTACTATCAAACAGACTTATTATTTTTGGGAAACGTCGTTTCTTTATAATGATTCTTATTGGATTTATCGTGCGATCTGGTTTGGACTATTTCAACCTATTTATTCCAGAAACTGGAATTGAGTTACAAGCAATTGGATATATTATTCCAGGTATTATTGCCAATGAGTTTTTTAAGCAAGGAGTAGCAAAAACAATAATGTCGATGGTAATTGTTGTTAGTTTGGTCTATTTAATAATGAGTGTCATTCATTAATATGAAGTGGATTGAAAAACATAAAAACGGATATTCTGATATAACACTATCCTCTCTTCAATTACTGGTTATCTCCATAGTTGCTATCTTCTTAGTTGTCTTAGTTCAATTTACAGAAACAAAATCACCACAGAATAGAAGCGACAAAATGCTTTTAGCTACAAAAAAAATGAACGAAGCAAAACAAGTATTAAGCTCATTCTGTGACAAAAATAATTTAGAAATTAATAGACAAAATGATCCTTTGCACACTGGATTTATAGGGATTGAGTTCTCACCCATTACCACAACATTGGGTGATTTAAAAGCTAAACAAACTTCAACCAATCCAGATTTTGCCGCACTTTTTATTCATTGGTTTGATGAAATTAGATTAAAGAAAGGTGATAAAATTGTTATTAATACGTCTGGCTCTTTCCCAGCTTTAGGTATTGCTGCAATAATTGCAAGTGAGGTTTACGGATTAGAACCAATAATAATAAGCTCAATTGGAGCATCAAGTTTTGGGGCAAATAATCCATCCCTTACTTATTGGGATATTGAAAGTTTGTTGTTCCAAAAAAGTATTATTAGTAACAAAACCAGTTTTGCTACTCTCGGCGGACAGGAAGATAATGGTTCATCATTTTGGGAAGGTGGCTTGGTAATAGCAAAGGATGCAATTGAAAGAAATTCATTGCAAGCTATAATCCCAAATAATTTATTTGAAGCAATTGAAAACAAAACCAAATTTCTAAATTCGCAAAAACCATTTAGGTTATTTATTAATATTGGTGGTAATCAATCTGCATTAGGTAATGCCCCTTGTAGTATGCAACTTCCACACGGATTGATTAAAAATAAAATTGGACTCAGCGACTCTAGTTGTTTTGGATTAATTCATAAAATTAACCAAATGGATATTCCAATTATTCATATGTTAAACATTAGAGATTTAGCTTTGGAAAATGGAATTGATTTGTTACCAAACTATAATCAGAAACTTGGTGTTGCAGACATATACTTCACAAAACAAAAACCAAAACTTATAATTGGCTTTTCAATCCTATTTTTAATTTTAATTATTGGTACTATGATAAAACAGAACAGTAAATAATAAGATTGCTCTACCAAGTTTCAGACAATTCCAAAACCGTTTTTACCATTTTAAGATGGTAATCTATTCGTTTTTCTAAATCCATTTTTCGCATTGTTTCAAACGTAAATGCTGGAATGTTTAAGTATTTTCCAGCCCACCAAGCAGCACTATTTTTAATTGGCATTTCAACAGCAGAAAAAACTTCATCTTTATTTTTAATACTTTCATTTATTCCATCTAACAGATTCATAACAATCCAAGATGATTCATTATTTGGATAATAAATAATTGTCTGTCCTAACCCTTGATCTCTGTTGCTTTCCTTAGGTGTGTTCAAATGGAAATATCTTGCTTCGTGCATATCTATAAAAACATCAATGTTGTTTTCTCTTACTAGTTTTTCCACCTCATATGCCATTCTCTCCATTGGCAACCCATCTTCTTTACCTGGATAACAACGGTTTAAATTACCTCGCTCTTTATCAACCCCTTCTGGAACTGGGATACGTCGAGCATAATTATTTACAGATTGTCGATTAGCAAGTGGAATAATTATTACTTTACCTTGCTTTGGTGGAGTATTCTCAAATTGTTCTAAGAGCCTTAATGCAGCTTCATAACCAGCTGGCTCATTTCCATGAGTTCCACCAATAATTATAATGTTTTTACCACCTTTTCCTGAATCAAAAATAAATGCAAGTGTTGCATAATCTGTTTCTTCAAGTAATTCAATTTTCTCTGCATTTTTGATACTTGCGAAATTACTAATTATATTTTGAGCTTCATCGGTTAATTTGTATGTTGATGAACATCCAATACTAGTTACCATAACTAGTAGAACTATAATTGATTTTAATCTTAAGTACTTCACATTTATTCCTTATTCTCTATTTGCAATTGATTCCCATTCAAAATAATCTGGTGTATGTTCATACTCAAAAAGTGCTTCAGCAGTCTCGACAGATATAGGTTCTATCAAACCATAGATTGCTCCTATTTTTCCAGGAGACAACTCAGGTTGCGAAATTATTTTTACAGATACACTTGTATTCTCATAACGATTAAGATAATTTTCAGTGAAGATAAAATCAGCCATTAGAGGATTAGGATCCAAGAACTCTTTTACCTTTACGTTGTTAGCTTTAAACGCTTCTTGAAATAGAACATCAACATAACCATAATGTGTACAGTTATAGCTTACAAATAAAGGGTTATCAGTAGTTTCAATTTTTTCTAATACTTTTTTCACATAAATATTTACTAGTGATTTGGTTGTATCGCTATCTGGACCTCGCTCAATTCTTCCAGCCAATTTGTAACATGCCTCAGAATAGATGTTTTCATTTTTTACTCCCAAACTTACAAGTCCTTTTTTATGTTGCTCTTGCTTAACAGTAGTTTTTGTTGCAAAAATTATTACCTTAGAATTTGGTTCAGTTTCCATTTTTTTATTAATTAAGTCTATTCCAGTTCCAACAATACCAACAACTGGAAACTTAATTGTTTTTGAAAAGTCTGTATAATCGTATATAACAGATAGCGTATTACAAGCAATTAAAAGTAAATCTGGTTTTAAATTCTCTTCCATAGCTACTAATGCATTATTAAAAACTTCCACTTTTTGTTCGGTTGTTTTCATCGAATTGTAACCAGATTTTTTATGTGGTTGCGCATTAAAAAACACAACTTCAACATTTTTGAATACTCCAGAATTCTTCATTCTACTTACAACATCCGCAGCTACAGAAACACCACCTAAACCTGAATCTGTAACAACAATTTTTACATTTTCCTTTGCAAAAAACTCACTTAATAATTCATCAAATGTTTTTTGTGGTGCATTTATCTGACAATTTGCCAAGAGTAATGCTATCAATAAAGCATATAAATATTTTGTTCTTTTCATTTTAACTCCAATAAAAAATTTTAAACTTAGTATCCAACGGCAACGCCATCACGTCGGGAGTCTGCTCCTCCCCTAAGTTTGTCTGTTTTAGTATCAATAAGAACTCCCTGAGCACCACCAAAATAGTTATCAAAGTCTGAGTGAACTTTCACCTTATGTCCTAGCTCTTTCAATTTTGCAAGAACTTCTTTCTCTATTCTTCCTTCAACATGTAAAACACCTTTGGCAGTATGGACGCGAGGTGCTTCAATGGCTTGATCTATGCCCATATTAAAATCAATAATATTAATTATTATTTGTGCTAATGCCCCTATAATTCGCGAACCTCCAGGCGTTCCAATAGAAAGAAATGGTTTGCCATCTTTTAACACAAGAGTTGGAGCAATACTACTAACTGGTCGTTTTTTAGGTTCAATTGAATTAAATGTTCCTGCTTTGTTTGCAAAATCCCCAAGATGATTATTTAGCAAAATTCCTGTACCCTTTACTGTAACTCCTGAACCGAACCAGTGATTTATACTTTGAGTTAAAGCAACTATGTTTCCTTCTTTGTCAGCAACTGATAAATGTGTTGTGCTGTTAGATTCTCTATCAAGCATTCGTATTGCTTTATAATCAAAACTAGCTTTGTTTAGATTAATGTTATCTCGTACTTTTTCAGCATATGTTTTGCTAGTTAAGGTTTTAACTGGAACAGAATGAAAATCGGGGTCTGCCATATTTACCGATTTATCAGCATATATAATTTTCATAGCTTCAACTAGTATATGAATATACTGATCGCTATTATGCTTCAATAAATTCAAATTGTAAGTTTCAAGAATATTTAACAGTTCTACCAAATGTGTTCCTCCACCAGAGGGCGGAGCAGTAGAAATAATTTGGTACTCTTTGTAAGTACCTATAATAGGTTCTTTTATTTCAGCTTTGTAATTATTTAAATCCTTGATTGTTATTATTCCATCTTCCTCTGTCATTTCTGAGGCAATAGCTTGAGCAATTTCTCCTCTATAAAAACACTCCGCACCATTGCTTCCTAATTTGCTTAAAGTATTTGCTAAATCTGGATTTTTAATAATTTCACCCTCCATCCTTGGCAATCCATCATTCAAATATATTGCAGATGTAGCTTCATTTTCTGAAATTACATCATATGCTTCAACAATCATATTTGAGAATTTTTCAGAAACTTCAAAACCATTAGTTGCATACTTAATTGCTGGTACAAGTACTTGTTCTAAAGTCATAGTTCCATATTTTTCAAGAGCTAAAGTAAGAC
This sequence comes from uncultured Melioribacteraceae bacterium, assembly GCA_965370315.1. Taxonomy (GTDB): domain Bacteria; phylum Bacteroidota; class Ignavibacteria; order Ignavibacteriales; family Melioribacteraceae; genus 1-14-2-50-31-20. Next base: position 30,583 of record CBDUTO010000010.1, on the reverse strand, counting down.
CAGCAACTGTACCAGGCACTCCAACAGACATAGCTCCATTATGAACCATTCTCTTAAAATTTTTGTCGTCAGAATAAAATACCTTCGGTGTAGCTTTATACGGTGCGGTTTCCCTAAAATCAATTGTTACTCCATCTTCTTGGGATACAAGTTTGATAGTCATAAACCCACCACCACCAATACCAGAAGCATTTGGTTCAACAACACCAAGTGCAAATGCAGTTGCTACCATGGCATCCACAGCATTACCACCATCCTCAAGAATTTGCAATCCAGCTTTTGAAGCTAAAGGATGTGCACTTGCTACCATTCCATTTTTGAAAACTACATCTTGGGCAGATGTATTAATTGAAATAAAAAATAGAAGGGTATATAAAAAAACACTAACTTTATTTATTCTTTTAAATTTGTATTTATTGTAACATTTGATGTTAATTTTTCCCACAGTATCATTCCAATTATTTATTAATATCATAACTCTTATTTCATTAGAATTAATTTTTTAACTTCTGTAAATCTCTTATCACCGCTTACACTAATTTTGTAAAAATAAACTCCACTTGGTATATTTTCTGATGCAGTATTCCATATAATAGAATGAGCCCCTTGTTCCATTTTGTTATTAACTATTGTAGCAACTACTCTACCTAATAAGTCATAAACTTTTAACACTACATGTCCAGATTTTGGTATTGCAAAATCTATTCTTGTGCTTGGATTAAATGGGTTGGGGTAGTTTTGGCTTAGCTGATAACTATTAACTATTTCATTAGAGTTATCATCAACATCTGTTATTAAATTAGTATATACTTGCTTTAATGATTCGTATGCATAATTAGCTAAGTCCCCTTCTGCTGTAATCATTTCATCAGTTGTAAACCCATTAGCTCGCCAATTGTTTAGAAACTGTTCACTCTTAACAAATATTGAATCCTCTACAGGAAAAGTGTCAGTCCATAGGCCATTTCCTTCTCCATCAAGTAATTTATATGAATCGATATAATTAGAATTTTCAGAATAGTCGAAAAGTATCGCTTTAATTTGTAAAGCAATATCACATAATGGTGCGGTTGAGCTTCCGTTTGCTACTTGTGGGGTTGCCCCTACAGGCCAATATGGGACAGTAATTGCTGCTGCTGGTTGCCCTAACATAGTCCACATAGTAGATAATTTTTCTGATTCGTTTTCTAATACTCCTTGAATTACTGTTGCAGAAACAGAAGAAGCTCTACAAACACTTTTGTCAGTATAGATATAGCCATAAGGACGACCAGAAATCCATGTATCAGCAAATGGGATATCTACTGGTTGAGAATCATAATCTGAGAAATCACGCATTTGATATCTAAGAATAGATTTATAGTTCAGTGAATCCCCCTGATAAAATGATTTAATTAGATCAGATGACCTATCAAATCTTTCGTAACCACCACCACTTCCATTACCATTAAGAGCAAAATTAGTTCTTATGATGTATCCATGAGGAGCATGTATTGAATCATCTGTACTATATTTCCAATAAGATGTTCCATCTATTTCGTAAATAGCAGCTTCGCCAGTTTTATCAAGAACTGCGAAATTTCCACGAGTTTTTCTCCCTGAACTATTCGTACCATCAAGGTATGATTGAAATTCCTCTATAGTTGAAAAATTTCCTAATACATAACGCATTAATGCACCATTACTTAAACCTGTAGTACCTGCAGCCAAATCTGTAGCAAGTGAGTTTAGAATTGCAAAACCACTTTCATTAACTCCCATCCATGCGTAAGTTTTTCCAGCAGTTACAATCTCTAAAAAACCCAAATCGTAGGAAGTATTATAAACAAGTTCATTATTCGGTGCCGATGAATAATCTCTTGTTTTCCAAATAAGTGGACGTCCATCTGATGTAGCATGACCTGATGCAGCTCCAATTGTACACTCTTCATCTTGAGCAAACAATGGATATTGTAATACTATTAGAGAAAATAGGAGAATATATCTGTTAATGTTTTTTTTCATTTCGTCTTATTATTAATCAATTCCTAACGCACCACCGTCACGTCGTGGATCAGAAACTCCAATGTACTTATCTAATTTTTCATCATAGTATATTAATTGTACCCCACCAAAATATGAATCAAAATTAGAATAAGGTCTTATTTTATAACCCATTAAACTTAGACTCTCAATTGTTTTATCATCAAACCCATTCTCTATTGATAAATACTTAGAACGAATTCTTACGTTGAATCTTGGATTTGTAATTATATCTGATGGTGACATTTTAAAATCTATTAATTCTATTATTTTTTCTGCGAGTACGTTAAATATTCTTCCTCCACCAGGTGTGCCAAGAACTGAAATTAGTTTTCCATCCTTCATTAAAATTGTTGGACTAATTGTGGTGAGTGGGCGTCTCGCGGGTGCAATGTGATTAGGAGAAGGCTTCTTATAAAAGACTGACATTGCTGAATTAAAAATAACTCCTTGCGAAGTGAAACCACTTCCAAAGAACATTCCAATAGTTTGAGTTAGAGATACGGCATTTCCTTCAGTATCCACAACGGAAATATGAGTAGTGTGTCCACCTTCCTCAAGAGTTGGTTCGCTTAATTTACTATCAATTTTTTCATCATATTTTAGAGGATTTCCAGCAGGTATTTCAAGATTATCTTCATACTTAATTTTAGAGACATCGATATCATTAAATCGCTCATTAGCGTACTCTTGATTAAGCAAACCAATCAGTGGAACATTCACAGTTGCAGGGTCACCCAAAAAAGTATATCTATCAATATCAGCACGTTTACTTGCTGCACAAAACAGATGAATTGTTTCTGCATTCCAATATTTTGTTTCTAATTGTTCAGTATTATAATTCTCAAAAATATTTAATATTTCTAACATTGTTGCACCAGACTGTGGTGGTGGTGAAGAGAATATTTCAAAATTACGATATGAAATACTAGCTGGTTTTTTAACCACTGGTTTGTAATTTTCAAAATCTTCCTTTGTTAAATAGCCCCCAGCTTTCTGAATTGCTTCAGCTGCTTTCTCTGCAAACTCACCATTATAAAAATACTCTGCTCCATCTGTAACTAATCTATCTAAAATATTTGCCAATTGAGTGTTTACAACTGTATCACCTATTTCAATTGGGAAATCATCTTTAAATAATAAATTTGCTGTTTCAGGAAAAGAGGAAATTACATCCAATTTATCTAACATGTTAGTATAGAATTTCTCGGAAACTTCAAATCCATTTCGTGCTATGCTTATTGCTGGCTGTAATACTACAGATAAAGGTAATTTCCCAAATAATTCATGAGCTTTTAAAAGTCCAGCAGGCGTACCAGGAACACAGATTGAACGAGGAGTATAAATATCTTTACGGGAATAATTTGTATCGGGATGTAAAGAGGTTTGCATATAGTAATCGATATAGTGAAATGATTTATCGTCATTCAAATAGATAACCATTCCACCACCACCACCTAACCCAGAAGCATGTGGTTCAACAACTCCAATCATAAAAGCAGTAGCTATAGCAGCATCTACAGCATTGCCACCATTCCTAATTATTTTAACACCAACTTTCACAGCTTCGGGATGAGCCGCTACAACCATTGCTTTATGGGAGGTATCTATCTTTGCTACTTCTTGAGCAAAAACATTGCATGTCCCTAAAAATATAAGGACGGTTACTAAAATCATATTCTTGAGTCTATGCTTTTTCATTTAAGGTACACCATTTTTTTAGATTCAATGTAGCCAGCAACTTCTAATTTGTAAAGATACTCACCACTTGAATGGTTCTCTGCATTCCAAGTAACTTCATAATTACCAGGTAATTGTCTTTTATTTATTAGTGTTGCTACTTCTTGTCCAAGTGTATTGTATATTTTCAACAGTACTTGTGGCACAGAATAATATTCTGTGCTACGTGGAATAGAGTATTTAATTGTTGTATTTGGATTAAATGGATTAGGATAATTCTGCATTAGTTTAAATGTTTTATTATTCTGCTTTCCAAAGTCACTTACGTCTAATACTATTGATATTGAATCGTATTTAGTCTTCGCCCAATAATGGTTATCATCCATCCACGTAGTCATACTATTTGATGCATCATTTAGCGATTCTCCTAACCAAATAGGTAGATTTCTTTCATAACTATTAAATAAACTATCTTGAATTCTAAATGTGTGTTCTCTAATTCTGACAAGATCATATGTATCTGCATACCTATCAGAATAGCGACCTCCATTATAATTGTAAACCAACTCTCTAACTCTATCCGAGGAGCCTGCCATTCCATCTCCACTTGCATTGGAACGAACAAAAGATGGGATGGAAGTTACATTTGTGAAAAATGGTAATGCAATTGATAATGATGGTTCGCTTAAACAGAGCCAAAATGCACTTTCCACCAAAGCATTGTCACCAGGCAAAACTCCTTTAATAACTCCACCAATGGAAGTTTTATATCTTGAAAGAACAGGATTTGTAAAATACTCGCCAACTGGCATACTATCTTCATCAGTCTGCGTTTCAGAAAAGTCTTTTATTATTTCATCTGTAAAATATTTATAATCTAAACCCTCAGTAGGTGGATGAGAAAGCAAATAGTTTGCACGAGCTTCTCTCTGAGGTGATGTACTACCACTAGCTGGTGCAGTTCTACTTGGGTGATATTTTGCTGTATTTGCCATAGTTCCTATTGAATCAATTATTGGAATCTCAAAATATGAGAATCCATCCACTTCAAACATTGCTCCATCTCCAGTAGAATCAATAACTGCAAAGTGATTATGAACTCTTCTCTCATTATTTGTATCATTTAAGAGAGTTCTAAAATCATCAATTGTAGCACAATTTTTTAGAGCAATTGCTGAAAGCTGAGAACCATATGGACCTGAAGAAGCTCCTTCTAAATTTTCGCTATCAGAATAAACTATTCCAAATCCAACACTGTTAATTCCCATTCTTGCACGAGTGTGGTCTTGTCCATCATCTTGTTGAAACACGTAACTGTAGTAATTATTTCCACCATCATAATAATTAACATCTTCTGGATAATTATCTGTTTGGTCTTTATTCTTAAAGAGTAAAGGTCTTCCATCTATTGTTTTGTTTCCAGTTGCGATTCCCACTGTAGAGGCAAATGACTCGGCTAAAACAAAACTAAAACAAAAAAACAATATTTTTGCAATTACACTTTTCTCCAAAGAACTCTCATAATTTTTGCTTAACAGAAAATATTATTTGCCATAAATTCTTTTTAACACATCTTGAATTAATACGATTTTTTCAGTGCTATCTAATTGAATTCCTTTTTCTGCCGCAATATTAGTAAAATAAGAATCCTGGTTTCCACTACTAACCACAATTATGTGATCTGCATTTTCAGCAACTAATTGGTTAAAAAAATCAGATAAAGCACCACGACGAGATTTTCCACCAACATGAACTGCAATTATTTTAATATTTTTCTCTTTGGCTTTATCTATAATAGTTTTTGTACGTGCATATTCTTCTTCTTTATCAATTTTAGCAGCTCCTAACCCTTTAGTACTACCACCTGAAACAATCATAATACTTTTCTTGTTTTCAAGCATCTCGAGAGAGGCAGATTTATCCATTTCATATTCCAATCCAGCTTTTTTTGCTAAGATTTTCACCATAAGAATATCGGCACTTTGCCCTGAACTAGTTATCAAAACAGGACCCTCTGCGGTAAAAGTTTTTGCTGTTTCACTTTGTGCATTGATAAAAGAAATGCCAAGAATAAATATTAGTGTAACCATTAATAAGATTTTTTTCATTTTATACTCCGTTATATATAATTATAAATATTGTTCTAAACCTAAATCTATTATTTCATCGTATGTTGGAATATTTGAAAAGCGTATTGCTCTATCTGGATAGTTATTTGAAAACACTTCAATTATTTTTGATATTGCTGCAACATGTCTTCCAACTCTTAAACTAATACTTATTCCAGTACTATCATATGGAACTTTTACTTCGCCCAATTCAGCAGCTTTTAAATACATTTTATCTTTACCAGTAAGTAAAAGGTCAACATCTGTCTTACCTCTTAATCTGCCTTGAATTGGATTTGCTGTTTCAAGTAATACAGGGAATGTTTCAGTAAAATCTTGCCACTCTCTATGACTAAGACCATGAAAGTTATATGGCGATGGCTCAATTGAATAACTGAGCCCTTCAAATTCTAATTCCATATTAGCTTCCGAAGTAATATCTTCACTTCGCTCTGAAGCAACTATTGCATTCACAACTGGATATTCTGGTGCAGCTTCGTGAAGATCAAATGATAAATCAATTTTTTCATTTTTGATTAATTCAACAATCGCAAAAGCAATACGCTCTGTCATAGAACCATCAATTTTACCTGGATATGAACGATTTAAATTTCGAGTTTCTGGTCCAGCTAATTTTTGCCCTGATGGATAGTGTAAATATAAATCTGGATCAGGCCATTGATCTATTGGATTTGTAACTCTCGATCCATATCTAAATGTTCTAATTCCTTTTTGCCCATTAATTTGATAATGACTTGGGTTTCCTTCCTGAGGATCAATATGAGAAAATGCACTGCTGTTTGCTCTAGGAATAATTATTAATGTTCCTTCATCAATTTTGACATTTTCCAACATTAAGCATGCTGTTAAAAACCCAGAAGGTTCATTTGGATGAGTACCACCAAGGACTAATGTTTTTCCTCCTGGTTTCTCACCTTCATATATATATATATCAGTATCACCACTAGTCTCTTTTAAACTTGGATTATATTTACTCAACTTCTCAATTCTTGTTAATGATTTTGAAGGGTACAATGGCTTGGCTTCATGCTGATTAAGAAACTCTGTTGCAGAAAGAACAAGAATAATACCTGCAATAACTAATGACAAAATTGAAAATATATTGTTTTCTATTAAATCTTTCATATTAATTCACTAAGAAATATTATTTAATCATCAAAAAACGAAGAACGAACGGAATTAAAACCAATGCAGCCGTTAATTTCATCATTTTTGATTTTTCTTTAAATACATCGTAACCTATTATCACGATTAAAAATAAAATAATTATTTGATATATAATTTTAAGTATCATAAAATACCCTGTAAAATATTATAAAAGTTTGCCTAAATCATTGGCAAAATAGATCATAGCTAAAGCCCAAAGAACTGTAGCAAGTGCTGGAATAAGTGTAACTTTTAAAACTTTAAAATAGTTTTTTTCACCTACAACTTGTGCGGCAAAAATTCCAGCCAAAGCTGTTGGAGGCATTAAATCACCTAATCCTGTAAGTAGTGATAAAGCGGCTCCTACAACAATTTCGTTCTGTCCTAAAAACGACAAGAGAAATGGAACACCCAAAACGGATGCTGAACCATATGCAGATACAGCACCAAATAACGGAATCATTACACCCATACTTAAATACTGCCAAAATGATGGCATGCTTAAGCTTTGAATTACTAACATTCCTCTTACGCCATTTAGTGTCATTATCTGAATGAACATTCCAATTCCGATAAGAATACCGAGAACAGGCAAAGCATCTTTTATTGCAGAATGTGATAACTTAAAGTAGTTTGATTTTTCTCCCGTAAATAGTGTTACAAGACTACCAATCATAAATATTAATGGAACACCAAGATTTGGAAATACTTCAGGAAATATTCGTACACCGAGTAATAGAACGACAACCAAAAGTAACGGAAAGTAGAGCATCCATCCATACTTTGGAAATAAATTTTCAGCTAACTTAGGTTTAATTTTTTCAATATCTACGTTCCTAATATGCTTATATCCCAAAGCTAAATTAACTCCAAAAGCCAATGGCATGGTCGCAAATAACAAAGGGACTTCAAAACCAATATATGGCATATCTACACCACCACCAATAATCATAGCAGGAACATTAATGGGAGGTGCAATCATACCATAAATAGCAGTCATAGCAATAATAGCTGCAACAGTAACTGTAGGGATTCCTAGCAACATTAGAGCAGGAGCAACTAAAGCGCCTGTAGTTAAAACTGTTGCTGTTGAAAGCCCTGTAATCATTCCAGGAAACATGATAAAAAGTGTTATCAAAATAATTAACCAAAAAGGCTTACTATGCATTTTGGTAATAATCAGAGTACTAATACTACCCAAAGCTCCTGAACGACGTACTGCTTCCATAAAAACTAAAGCTGTTGCAATTATTAAAATTGGATCTAAATATGCAAAAGTACCTTCCACTAAATGACGAACAGGAATTCCTTCGCCAGCAACTATTGCACCAGCAATTGATGAAATAACTAATGAGATTCCAATAGGTTGTTTCCACCACATAGCACATAGTATAAATGTAACTATCATTACTACAAAATATATAATTTCAGGCATCATGATTTTTTAAATTTTTAAAGTGTTTAGTTATAGACCAATAGATAGTGATACATTATGGATTGCATTTAGTTTTTTGTAGTTAACAAATGCATAATCAAATTTTATTACGAGATCATTAGAGACACCCCATAGGATACCACCACCAACTGTGTAATCTTTTTCACCGTCATTAAAATTGTATCCACCTCTTAAAAAGAGTGTGTTATGCCATCCATATTCAGTTCCTACTGACAAATATTCTGGTGCATCTATTGGATGATTTGCATCAATACCTAACTTTAACTTATGCATTTCACTCCAGAATAATGCATCACTATTACTAATTAAATCCCAACCAATTCCGACTTTAATAATAAGTGGTAATCCCCACGATTCTGTTGCAAGATTACTAAGTACTCCAGTATTTGTAGCATTATTAGGGCTTTGGTCATATGATTTCTGAAGGTCTGTTCCTTCAAGTTTTAATTCTGTTCCAAAATTTAGAAATGCCATTCCAATTTTTATACCTTTATATCCAGTAGTTAAGGTTGTTCCTAAGTCAATGGCAAAAGCTGATGCTGACTCATTATAGAGACTTTGATTAATGAATTTTCCTGAAATACCAAAAGAAAAGAAATCAACGATTTGGATAGCGTATGTTAGATTTATAGAAAGATCAGATGCTTCAAAAAAGTCTCCAGTTCCTTTAGGATTTAACTCATTAGTTACTTCCATCTTTCCCATGCTTAATAGTGTTGCACTTACAGCAATATTCTGAGATGCATCAATTGGAAATACAATTGCAAAATTTTGATGATTAACATCAAGGAACCAATCGGTAAAATTTGCACTTATTGTGTTTTTTTTCACTCCAACTAAACCAGAAGGATTCCAGTAAGTTGCAGTAGCATCATCAACTAAACCTACAACTGCACCACTCATAGCTGATGCTCTAGCACCAACACCAATTTTCAAAAATTGAGCAGCTGTTGTTCCAGATTTATTAGTTTCTTGCCCACTGCTTATACTAATTGAAATCATTAATATTAATATAGAATACAAAAATTTCATTTTTGAAACCTCATTTAATTAGAGCAAATTTATCTGTGTATTTGTTACCATTTCCATCCTCTACAATATAGAGATACACTCCATATGCTAAGGCTTGATTCCATTCACTTAACATATTCCAACTAAGCGACCCTTGATCACTATTATGGTACAGGGTTTTTACTAAAGTTCCAGCCATTGTATAAATTGATATTGTACACTCTTTAGGTAAATACATAAATCTCAATTCACGTACATTTTGTTCTGATTCATATCGGGATGTAACGATGTATGGATTAGGAACTACACGTACTTCACTTAAATCTACATTGCTATAATTATAAGATGTTGGATTAAAATTAAAAGTAAATTCATCTGTTTCAGTTAAAGGGTTGTAACTATTAACATTGATTACAGTCCCTGTTTCTGGTGGAGCATCTTGATCTCCGTCAGGTGCATTGTTAATCACAACTTGATATGCAAATTCTTTTACATCTGTTGCTGGATTTTGTGACCCAACTGTAGGAGCAGGATTAGGATATGGAACACGTGTTATAAATATTGTTTCTCCTTTATCCCATTTGCTATTAGTATTAGCATCCAAAACCTCAAAGCATACTTTTTGATTACTAGTTAGATTAAATACTGAAAATGGGACTTCAAATGAAGCTAATGACGAACTTCCAATTCCCCAAGAATAAGCTAAACTTTTATCTTCATCACTAAATTGAATTGAATAACTAGTGGTTCTTGAAAGAGTATCACCACTTGGAAATAAGCTTGCAGAGACATACCAAGAACTATCTTGAGTATTAGAACTACCTTCAACACTAATTCCGTCAAGATCAGTAATTGATTTTAATCCTCCAAGTTGTTGTTCAGTTTCAATTGCAATATTAAATCCTTCAACAACAATTGTACTACCATCATTAACTAATTTGGAAGAAAATATTTCATTGTTTCCACTTCCAATATTAGTTACTGTGAAATGAGTGGCAGGAGTATTCTCAAAGGTTAATTTATACGTATCATCAGTTAATTCATTATCACTAACAACTTCGATAACTACTGTACCCTCACCAGTACCAGTATTGTGAACTATTTCATTAAGTTCTGAAGGGACATACTCCATAGCTTTAGGCGATGGAGTTACACTAATAAAGTTTGGAACATTTATGCCGTCACCTTTAGTTCCTTCAAGAGAAAATAAATTTGTGGTTCCTCTATCGTAGGAAACTATTGTATAAGAATACTCAATACCATTAATGACATTTTCATCTACCCATTTATGTTGCAACCCACTATCTTCGCCAAGCCAACTCAATGAATTTTTAGGGTCAACACCTTTTATATTATTATCTAAATCAAACTGTGCAATAGGAACATAACCATAAGTTCTTCCACGCGAATCTGTTATTTTTGTTCCCCATGTAACACCACCATCTTCACTTCTGAAAATTTTGTATCCTTCAAAATCTACTTCTCCACTCGAAGGATCTTTCTCTGCTTCAGGAGAATCATCCCAATAAAGCGTTATATTTCCATCACCAGCAACTCCTTTTAATTCAGGAGAGGGAGGTGCAGTTGGTCCATTTAATAGCGCATCGTAAAGCTCTTTTGCTTGCCAAACATTTTTATAATAGTCTTCATCATCATCACCAATAACAACAGCAACCATACTTTTCACAGTATCTCCAACAGCTAAATCAAAAGGACCAGTTGAAACTATCCAAACTAAATCTGATTTTTCAATAATTGTAGATACATCATCCTTATGTACATCAGGACCGTGAAAATAATTATTTTGAAAACCAGCTAAATTAGGATTGGCTTTATCGCTTGTAATTATTGGCCATAATATTTTATCGTCTGTTGGACCAGAATCTACAAAGTAATGAAAATCTGTAATACCAAGATTGTTAGGAGTTTCTAAAAAGAGAGTGCCAAATGTATAATCTTCTGTAACACCTAGTGAGTTTGGTCTTGAAGCTCCACCAATATCCCCATCAAAATCACGTTGTGCTAGTGAAAAGAGCTTGCTTCCATCAGCAAATGTTGAGTCTTTAGTTAATAATACTTCTTCCCCATGATCAGCACAATCAGGATCTTGATAATATCCTGTATAACAATTTGTTAAGTCCTTGTCCCCTTTATTTATAATCCATGATTCAAAAAAGAGAATATTATCTGCATAAATTCTACCATAGCTATATGCTTGTTGATGAATCTCAATCCCAATTGGATTTCCTTGCTGATTATTTTTATCATCAAACTCAATATAAATATCTCTATCAGATGAGAATTCACCTTCAATTTCCTTACCAGTACTTTGGTCTCTTCTAAAAACACCAGGCCAAAATGAATTTCCTTCTTGATCAACGGGCCATGTGTCTGGCAAATCACTATGGGCTAAATATGGAGTTTGCCCATTGTACAATAATTCGGTGTGTGGTGAAGGATCATTGCTAGGGTTATAGTGAGTATTACCGTATGAACCATCTTTCGCAATAAAATCTTCGTTGTCATTGTCAGTCCATGCTTCAATAACATTTCCCTGATCTTCATTCTTTGAATTCTCTTTTATTGCAAAGAAGATTGAAAAATCATCACATACACCAGTAAAGTTTTCGCGCGGATAGCGAAAATCAAAAAAGATATCGGTTGGTGCATTCCCTCTATCTTCATACCTTGTATCAGTAATCTGACCATAATTCATTATCAAATTTTGGAGTTGACCCTTCGTTTGTAATCCCACAGCTTCATCTGCAAAACCTTGAATCTTCATTAAAGATTTTTTCCCTTCAATCGGAGCATCAGTATCTTGACCAAGCAAAACATTAACCGACAAAAGAAGAATCACCAATATTTTGAATATTAATACCATTTTAAATTTTACTAACATAAAAATTAACCTCTGAAATTAAAAATTAAGATTAAGACCAAGTCGTATAGCTCTTCTTGGATAAACGTTTGCTGGATTTGCTTGTCTATCTGGTGGAAGAATTGAAGTAGGACCTTGAGTTAACGGTTCCCCTGTTCTTGTCCAAACAAATCTAGTATTCTCAGTGTCGAAGACATTTTCGATATTCATATAGAGTGTTATGTTTACCCAATCCATCGGAATATCTTTAGACATTCTAAAATCTAAGTTATATGTCCAAGGACGCCTAGCACTATTTGGTTCTGGAACTATATTGCTTTCATCTGCATCTCTACTAGTAGGTGTATAAGGTAATCCGCTACCAACAGTAAATACAGTATTAAAAGTAAACAATTCAAAAACAGATCCTCCAAAACCTTGTGGTAATCTTACTGTTAAAAGAGCTACTATTTTGTGTGTCTGGTCAAAATCTAATGGGAAATTCCTATTAGGTCTTAAGTGTGCTTGATCTTCTCTGTATGTATATCCTTCTGTTGGATCTGATTGATTTCCAATTGCTGACATAAGCGAATATGTCATTCTAAAATTGTAATAATTACTAAAATGCTTATCTATCGTTAGATCAATTCCTCGCACTGTTCCAAAATCAGCATTTGTAAATGTTGTATAATCTCTTCCGACAAAATAATACTGACTTGAAATTAAATTTGAAATATCTTTTGTATATGCAGTAAGATTAAGACCCCATTCTGGAGTTAATTCTTGTTGTAAACCAACTTCAAAAGAAACAGTTTTTTCAGGTTTCAGAGACGGATTACCAACTAATGCATCATTCCTCAAAATATCACTTAATTCATGGTTCCTGTATAAATCATAAAATCTTGGTATTTGGGTAAAATGCCCATATGCGAAATATATTGATGTCTTATCAGAAATTGGATGAGCTAAACCGATACGAGGACTAAATTGAACATGTGGTTTAACAGGTTCTTTTTGGGTTGTTACATACTCTGCAGTACCACTATCATCTGTTTGAACAAAAAGAATATTAGACTGATCTGGATAAGCCGATGCATTAGGATCAAAATAATCCATACGCAAACCAAGCTTAAGAATCATAAAATCATATTCAATTTTATCTTGAACATATAATGCCCCTTCTAAAGGCTTATATGTAAAGAATTGTAAATTGCCTCTTGGAGGCATTCCAATTCTATGTCTTTTAATTTCGTGTTGCTTTACATCAAAACCAGTTCTTAATAGGTGATGGCCAGTAATTTGATTTTCATAATTGCCTTTAAACATATATTGTGTGTTTTCAGTTTTAAGCCAATACCTTACATCGCCATATCTAAAACTGCTACTAACTCCGTTAACATATAAACGATCATAATAATCTGATGAAATTAACTCTCCTGTTTCAGAATCAAAAACTATATTTCTATCAGGTACTGCTTCTTCATAGTAATCATAAATTCTAGCAAGAGTTAAATCAAAAAATGATGTGCTTGAAAATACTTGTTTAAAATTTAGAACTTGTCTATTTGCTTTTGTCTCATCAATTGGGAAACTTCCTTGTCTACCAAGTGTGTCTAACCCTGAATCGAACCATCTCCAGTACTTATACTGATGATTATAACTTTGACTTGCTTCATGAGACCAGTTGTAAGAAAAACGAATTTGTGTTGTAGGAACTGGACTGTAGGTAAGTTTACCAACTAGCGATTTATAAATTTCATAGCCAAACGGACGTTGACTATTTTCATTTCGCATTCTACCATTTAAATAAAATGACAAATTATCTACAAAAGGCACAGGACCTGCAACATTAAGAAGAAAAGTACCTAATGCTTTTACTGGTAAATACTTATCTGCATATTTATCATCTAATACACTTACATAGTCATAGGCAGATGTTCCATCTGGTTTTCTTACAACATCTTTGTATTGCTCTTGTTCTTCAGCGGATAAGCTTTGAATATCTTCACGATTAAGATTCCAATCTTTTTCATGATATGGAGAGGAATTAAGTTGAGGAGATTCATACGCAACTTTAACACTATATTTACTGCCACCATCTTTAGTACTAATATTTATTATACCATCAGCAGCATTTCCATACTCAGCATCAAAGGTTCCTAAAAGTGCTTGAAATTCTTGCACATTTTCTACATCAACTTCACCAGCAACTGTTCTTGAAAAAGGATTAAGTAATGGGACACCATCTACATGAATAACAGAACCACCTGCTCTACCACCTCTTACATGAAATCTTCCATCCGTTCCGTAGGTGACACCAGGTTGTAATTTAATTACATCATTTAGGTTTTGTGCCCTTAATTCTTCAACAATCATTTTTCCATCAACAATAACTCGAGTTGAAGTTAAATCTTTTTGCACAACCGGACGCTTAGCCTGAATTACAACTTCATCCTTCATTTCAATTGAAGCAATTTCAAGAGTTATGCTTAATTCAGTAGTTAGTTCACTCATTACTTTTAGGTTATCTACAACTTTGCTTTGGAAACCCATAGAAGATATTCTTATAGAATATGTTCCTGGTGGAATTCCAACAATTATATAATTACCATGTACATCAGTAGCTGCACCATAGTCAGTACCTAATACGATAACATTTGCTCCAATTAAAGCTTCACCAGTTTGAGCATCTTTTATATTTCCACTTATCTTACCACTACTAGCAGCAAACAACAATTGGCTTGTAAAAAATATGATTATAATGAATAAAGCAGAAAAACTTCTCACAGTTCACCTCAATACATTTGTAATTATTTGGTACAAATAATAAGTATTACTTGTACCAAAATTTAAAATTAAATAATGTTATTTTATAACATCCTTGAAATCATGATTACTGACCAATTCTATTTAACAAGTAACATTTTTCTTGTTGCAGTAAAATTACCTGATCGGATTTTATAAATATACATTCCAGTTGTCAAGTTTGATGCATCAAATGATACTTCATAATTACCTGCTGATTTTACATCATTTACCAATTCTGCAATTTCTTGTCCTAGTACATTAAATACTTTCAAGGTTACCAATCCACTCTCTGGGATTGAGAAGTTGATCATTGTACTTGGGTTAAATGGATTTGGATAGTTTTGTCCCAACTCATAACTTGATGGAAGTTCACTTCCTATTTGCTCTATTCCATTTACTATATCTTGGTCGCCCATTACTCCAAATACATCTACTGCATCACCATTCCAGAATCCTGGGAATAGGTGTAAGAAGTGATCTGATCCAACGCCAGCTTCGTTATCGTTAATTCCATTATTTGAAGCTAGACCCCAGTTTGCACCATACTTATATTGAATTGTTAATGGTGAATAGATTGGGAATGTAATTGATTTTGAGAAGATTTTATCTCCTGCTACATCATCACCATTTGTTCCATCATCAAATAAGAAGATTACATTTGGATCATCATCTGGCCAGCCACCTCCAGGCCATCCTAATGGAGGATTTGCACCTGCGATTGCTACGTTATCTAATGATGGGAAAGCAACGCCATTAGCGTCTATCGCTCCATTCATATCAACTACAAATCTTATTACTGATTCTTGATTTACTACTGTTTCTAATGTTGCATTGTTATAACCACGTAATGGTACTAAAGAATAACCATTTGAAATATCTGTTGCAGATATTGTTTGAACATAGTTATCGCCAGTTTCCCAGTTTACACCAGTTGCCATTGTATATGCAAATTTATAATTTATCTCATCACCTTCAAAAGTTTCAACTTGTGCTGCACCTTCGTAGATGTTAGGATCTGTTACTGATGGAGCTAACATTGTTACATCTGACCAACCGTTAAATGATCCACGTGCTGATAAAGTGTCACTTGCTGGATCGAAACGTGCTGCAGCTATTTCTAATTCCATATTACATTGGAATGATACTGCGATAGTTGTTAATTCACGACCATCATCATTATCAAAATATGCTCTATAAGTATCAGCACTTCCAGGTACTGTATATTCTCTATCTGGAATTGATTCCCAACCATCACCATTCATTACGAATTTGAAGTTGTGAGCATCACCTTCATTTAAATCTAATGTTACTGAGTAAACTAAATCGCCATCGCCATCTGTCATTGGTGTTGCTGTTGCATCCCAACCATTCATGGTTCCTGCTAATGTCATTGCTCCGGTTGCTGAATCAAAGTTCCCTTTGTCAACTTGTACACTCATATCTGCTTCAAATGTAATTGCTACTGTTGGTGCTGCTTGTACTAAGTCTGCATGACCATAAACTACTGCAGTGGTATCTCCATCATCAATAAATTGTGTGGCAGATTCTCTCCACAAGAAATCAACTCCTGATTCTCTAATACTAGGAGCGAGAGTCAAATATCCTGCATCATGATTTTCACGACTTATTACAGTTTGTTCTGACCAAGCATTACCCTTGTTGTTAGAAGTCATAAAAGCTACCTCTTCAAGACCATAGGTAGTATCAGCAGCCATGTCTCTTCTAAAAGCTATGTAAATATTATCATTTGCATCTATTCCCATAACAGGTTTTGTTACTTGTGGATCAGCAAAAAGAACTTCTTCACTTCCAACAACCCATTCTGCATCATTCCAAGATTTTTTAACCAATAGTAGCTCTTCGATACTTGTAAATGAAACTACTGACAAATAAATATTATCTTCACTATCAACAGCAATTGCAGGATACATTGTATTTGCTGAATCTGCTGTATAAATAAATGATGATTCACCCAACCAGTTTGTACCATCAAATTGGTTTGTAAAACTTTCTCTATTTGGATGATCTACTGGCTCTTCATGCCATGTACAAACCATTTTACCATTAGTAGCTTTTGCTAACATTGGTCTTCCGGATGTTGTACTTGTTCCACCAATTATTCCATCAGCAGATGATAAAATTGCTGGATCGCTCCAATTTTCACCTAGGTCACTACTAGAAATACAATAAACAAATTCAGAACTATCTGGTTCTGCATCTGTATTCCAAGCAACAAATACTGCTCCCTGATCACTTACGCTAATTCCACACTCTTCATTTTCTGCATCATTTCCAGTTAAATTTCGAGGTGTACTCCAAGCTCCAGCACTTTTCTTAATAAAATAAATAGCATAATCTTCACCGCTAGTATTCCTTTGCTGCCAAACGACAAAAACATTGCCATTATCATCTGCAGCTATTCCAGCTTTATTAGCTTCATCTCCAGCATTAGATAATGCTACAGCAGGTGACCATGTTCCGAAAACATTATCATATTCTGAATATACAATTTGCTTTTCAGCTGATTTCCATACAACTGATAAAACTCCATCACTAGATCTAGCAATATTGGGTGCATGATTATAATAGAGTGGTGAGTTAGTTTCTATACCATCAGAAACTACCATTGGTGATGTTTGACCTTGTAGAGTGCTAATAAAGATCATAAAAATGATAAAAATAGTCCAATTAATTTTGTGCATAGGAGCCTCCTAAATAATGATTATGATTTATTAACATTAATGTTTCTTCTATTTTTGTAATAATTGTAGATATTGGTTGGTCTTTAGAAATGAAATTAAATTTACTCAATTCACTAAATTCAGAGGAATTAATATTCTGTGAACTTATAATCACAATTGGTATTTCAATACTGTGGTTTTGAATAAGTTTTACAATATCATTTCCCGATAATATTGGTAGATTATAGTCTAAAATTAGCAAATCGAACTTATTTTCGTTCAATAAATTTAGGATTTCACTAGGCTGAACAGCATCAACAATTTCATGTTGATTTTTCTTCAATCCAAAACTGATTGCAGTACTGATTGTTTTTTCATCGTCTATTATTAAAATTCTTGCCATAAACCTGAAATATTTTAGTTTGGTAAGAGTACTACAATAATAGAGCCAAAATATTAAGTTCTAAAATGACGTAAAAATGAAATTATTAAAAAATTAGGCGAGAATACTGTGAACTATTATTCACAACTATATTTTATTGTGAATAATAGTTCACAGTATGTTTATTTATTATCTTTTTCTTTTAAATTATAACTTTTAACTTTCTTGCTCAAAGCTTCTCTAGAAATTCCTATTTCAGCAGATGTTTTACTAATATTTCCATTATGCTCTTCTAGTTTACTTTTTATATAGTTTTGCTCAAACTGTTCAACTATAACTTTTCGAGCTTCTTTAAAAGGAAGGTTTTGAATATCATCTGATATTGATTCCATTATTTCTGGATTTGAAAAATTATCAAAACTAATATCTTCTACAGATACAATGTTTTCTGGTGATAATACATATAAACTTTCAATCAAGTTCTTTAACTGTCTTATATTTCCAGGCCAATTATAATTGCAAAGCTTTTCAGTAACTTCTTGAGGAAACGTGAGTTCTCGTCCTTTTACTATTTCGAATTTTTTGACAAAATACTCAATTAAATATTTTACATCCTCTCTTCTTTCTCGAAGTGCAGGAAGTTGTATGTTTATCACGCTTAATCTGTAAAATAAATCTTTTCTAAATTCTTCACTATTAACCATTTTATCTATCTTTTTATTTGTAGCAGCAACTATTCTAACATCTGAATGAAGTTGATCAACCCCTCCAACGCGTACAAATGTTTTCTCTTGTAAAAACCGAAGAAGTTTAACTTGTAGCTCCAAAGGGAAATCTCCAATTTCATCAAGAAAAACTGTTCCCTTATCCGCAGCTTCAAAATATCCAATATGTTTCTCTCTTGCATCAGTAAATGAACCCTTTTCATGACCAAACAATTGGCTTTCTAAAAGTGTTGAAGGCATACTAGCTACATCAACCACTACAAATTTATTTTGGTTTCTTCTACTGCTGTTATGATGAATTGCTCTAGCAATTAATTCCTTTCCTGTTCCACTCTCTCCTTGTATCAATACCGTTGAATCATTATCCAAACCAATACGAGTTACCATATCTAGAACCCGCTTCATCTGTGGACTTTCTCCTACAATTTTATCATGATGCGGACGCTGAATATATTTGTTCTTTAATGCACTAACTTCTTCTGTTAATCGGATATTTGAGAGCCAAAGTTTTCTAATCTCTAGCATCTTTTTAATTTTTAATATTATTTCTTCCTTTGAAAAATCCTTAGTAACATAATCGTATGCACCAGCTTTAATTGCTTCAACAGCACTATTAACTGAACCAAATGCTGTAACCATCAATACAGGGGTTAACGGATACATTTGTTTTATAGTTTTTACTAGATTAATACCATCTTCTTCTTTAGGCAATCTTAAATCACTAATAATAATATCAAATTCATTTTTCTTAATTAAATCAATTGCTGATGAGATTGTTTCTGCTTCCGATACATCTTCACATATTGTTTTTAAAATAAAATACAATCCCTTTCTTGCAGTTCTGTCATCATCAACTATTAAAATTTTACTCACAGATATTTCCTTTTATACTATTGGTAAAACAATACTAAATTTTGTTTCTTTATTTTTTTCACTAGAAACATTAATAAACCCATTATGACTTTTGATAATTTTTTGAGTCAAAGTTAATCCTAATCCTCTACTCTTCCCTTTTGTAGAGAAAAACATATCAAAAATCTTATCTATATTTTCATCACTAATCCCTTCTCCAGAATCAATGATATCAATTCTTATATTTTTTCTACCAACCAACTCTGTTTCTATTATTATTGGTTTTGTTAAATCAGAAGCTTCTATTGCATTCTGAATTAAGTTTTCAAATACAAATCTAAATTGTTCTATATCTCCTTGAACAACATTATCACTTTTCGACAAATTAAGATCAAACAAAGGATTACTAAGTATATCATTATTCTCAACTATACTTAGTAGTAATTTATTAATAAAAACAGATTCGTTTTTAACTTCACCATAATTTACAAAATCTAGAGAATGGATTAGTTTACTTTTTAAAGAAAGAACTCCTTTATATAATTCCTCAACATATTCTCTCTTTGGATCATCCTTTGTAGTCTCTTGTTCTAATATTTCAATTATCATTCGTAAGCCATCAATTGGATTTTTCAAGTTATGAATTATCCCACTTGAGAAGGTACCAATTGCTGCTATTTTTTCATGGTCACTTAAATCTTTTAGAATTCTCATATTATCTAAAGCTATAGAAAGATGCAAAAACAAATACTTAATTAATTCAAGATTCTGGATTTCCTTACTTTGCTCCTTATTATTAAGCTTTAGAACAACTATTCCAAGTACTTCATTTTTCCTTACCAAGGAAAATAGAGAAGCTCCTTTAAATAAACTTAATAGATCTTTCTCAAAAAAAGAATTCTTACTAATATTTATCAGGTTTTCACTTTTTTGTAATTGGGTAACTTCTTCTCGTTTAATTGTAAATTTTGTTGGAAACTCAGAAAACGATATTCCACTTCCTGCTCTAAGTGAAAACACATTTCCATTAGAATGATATGTATAAAAAACCAATAGTTCGAATGGATAGATAATCTGCAAAGCATCTTTAACTATATTAAAAGCTTCATCAATTATCTGTACACGAGATAACTGGACACCCGCTTCACTAACTTTTGTTTGATTTATTTTTTGCACCTTATTTGCTTTTCTGATTGGTTCATTAACTGCAATAAAAATAACTAACACAAAAAACATAATTACAAAAGGAAGGACATTAAAGAACAATCCTTCAGAAGGGACAAACACTAACAAAATAAGATATAGGGCAACAATTGTAAGGACATAGAGAACGGTATGAGTAGGTCGCCAATTGTAACGATATTCTATATAACGAACACTTCCGTATATGAGTATAGAAAAGAGAATGAACTTTATTATTTCCCACATCATGTTTGGCATATGCAAAACTTGTAAAAAGGCTCTACTTATTTTATAAGATTGTTGAACAAAGAAAGAACTTTGAGCTACTCGTAAAGTAGTTCCTTTTAATATGTTTTTATATGTATAAATATCACCATTGAGAAATTGAATTTTAACATCGACAGTATTTGTATTTCCTAATCCAAATATATTTACATTAGAATTTTGTGAAAATAATCCGTTGGAAGGAGTTACTTCCTTAAATGAAATTAAACTATCCATTGAATGTTCAACCCCAGAAGGCCAAATCCATATTTTTGCACCGAGTGCTTCCTTGGTATCTTGTACTCCAATTAGACTAATTTTAAGAAACGAATCTTTTTCCTCAGTATTTTGCAATAAGGAAGACCAATAATCTGAATTGCCAACTAAAATATCTAAGGAACCGTTCTCATCAATATCACAAACTGCAGCTCCTGTATTAAACCCTGAAAGGTATCCAGACTTAGCATAAATAGTATCTCCCGCTACTTCACGAAAATTGAATTCTCCTGTATTCAGATAAAATAAATCAGCACCAAACTTTGTTACAAATAAATCGGTAAATCCATCAAGATTAAAATCACCCGGAACAGCAGTATAGCTTCTACCCCCTTTTTTAATATTCCAAGTATCCGATTTGTTTTGAAATAATTTTTCCTCTTCGTTGTAAATAAATAGAGCATCAGTTCCATCTTG
The DNA here is from genome assembly GCA_965370315.1 of uncultured Melioribacteraceae bacterium. Lineage (GTDB taxonomy): Bacteria > Bacteroidota > Ignavibacteria > Ignavibacteriales > Melioribacteraceae > 1-14-2-50-31-20. The sequence continues at coordinate 8,692 of CBDUTO010000010.1, read as the reverse complement.
TGAACACAAATAGAAATCATTCAGACCATCATTATTAAAATCGCTTATTGAAATTGAATTAGTAAAAAAAGGAACATCCCCCTCAATCATTTTTTCATTACTATTAATTAAGTTGCAACTTCCATCGTTTAGTAAAAATATCGGCTCTGTATTTTGATAAACTGCTATAATATCTTGGTTGCTATCATTATTAACATCTACAATTTTAACTGCTCTTATACCAGTCTCTGGAAGTTTTAAAGAATCGATGTTTACTTGAGAGAACCGATTATATTTATTGTTGATAAATATAGATACTCCACTATTTTCATCTGCAAAAACAAAATCTGGATAACCATCTTCATTTAAATCTCCGACAGCACCATCTATAATATTTAGATTACTTGGCAAATCTGTATTCGGAGTATAATCTGTAAATTGAGCATTCCCATTATTTTTGTAGTAGCGCGTAGTTTTGCTTTTCCCTGCTAAAAGTATATCAACATTTCCATCTCTATCAAAATCAGAGACTATAGATCCATACTCATATTTTTCCTTTCCAACCCGTGTTTCAATATTACCCCCTGTTCCTGACTCAATTACAAAGTCTTTGTAAACACCTTCCCCTTGATTAATAAGAAGATGGTTCAAACTTTTGTAACAAGTCATATACACATCTGGCAACAGATCATTATTAAAATCAGCAACTGAAATCCCATATACATCATCTATTCTATCCATCAGATATTCACTACCAATATGAACTTGATTTGTATATAAGAACTGATGAGCTTTGCTATTTTGAGTTTTTTCATTAGATAATTTTAAAAAAATCCCTCTTGCACCAACTATAAAAGAAGAATTTGGATTTAGAACTTCAATATCATGTAAATCAACATCCGACTCTATTTCTAACAAATCCCAGTAGTCACCATTGTATCTAAGTATCACACCATTTTCACCAACAGCAAAACCCAAATCTCTGGAAATCATATCTACAGCCCAAAGATTCTCAACAGACTCACCTATTTCCTGATTTATTTCTCCATCTTTATAATGAAGAATCACACCATTATTACCAACTACCCATCCTTCGTTTTCTGAGATAAAATCTATATCACGCAGTTGTACATCAATTCCAGTTTTTATTCGTTTCCATTCTTTCTCATTTCCAACAAGTAAAACTCCATCTTCACCACAGATAAATATTTTATTCTCACTTACAATCTTTATATTTTTGAAATCAACACTTATTGGTAGCTTTAGTGGAACCCATTTATTATTATTGAGATAATACCCTCCTCCATCACCAACAGCAAACCCTCTATTATCACCCCAAAAATCTAAAGCTCTAATCTTAATTGGCAATATTTCTGCTTCGAATTTTAAAGTTTCTAAATTAAACTTGGCAATGAAGAAATAATGCTGTTGAATATTGTTCACTGCTATCCATCCAGTCTCAGTGTTTGGTACTCGAATTGAATATATATCACCAATGTTATTGGAACTTATTAAAGATGAATCCGAATTTGAAAAATTATATTTTGAAACTGAATTGAGTGTATCAATTATTTTCCATTCATTCACTTCGTATTTTAACAAAAGTCCATCATAAGAAACTGCCCATCCAAGACTATCGGAAAGCATATCTAATCTAGCTAAATTTTGACGAGTAGGTGAATTACCAAACTGCCATGTTTGAGCAGAGATAAAACCTGTGACAAGTAAAAATAGAGTGAAATATTTTTTAATTAAATTCATGGAATTAAATGTAAATAAATAATATTAATACATTGTTTATATTTTCAATATCTGGCAATAAATCTATTAAAATTTTTGCAAGTACATTTCTATACTCAAAGACACAAAATTAGCTAAAGAAAAGGGAGGAACTCACTCCCTTTTTTGAGAATTAAAGCCCAAACAATCGACTAACCTTTATCTGGTATTGTGCCCGCATTCGTTGCTGCACAACGTGAGAGATATACCAAGTTAGATAGTTATAGAGCTTCCATTGATTAGCCGGAACTTCTTGCTCTTCAACATAATCAGCAACACCACGACCCAACTGTTTTGTGATTTGTTCTGTTAAGTTTTCTGTCGGTTCAAGATTTTGTAAGATTTCTATTCGATTCTTGATTACTGGTATCTGTTCATAAGTTGCTTCTACTTGTTCAACCAAGTTATCCACCACTATTCCACTTGTGTGTCTTGCATAGAACTTCGCTAAGACTTCACCGAAGACCATACCGTTACTACAAATTCCTCGTATTGCTCCCCAATACATCCTAACTCCTTCTGAGCCATCATAACTATTATGAATAAATAGGGAGAGAGCTATATCACTCCTCCCATCATTTAATGTTAATTCTGGAAACGTAACTTGCAACCTCATTCTTCCATCTTCTACATACGAGTGAGATTCATCAATAATCCAATCTGTTGTAAGATTATCTAATTGCGACAATACTGGTTCAATCACTTCTGCGTTGCTCACAAGCTTATAGCTTTTCTTTTGGATTGATATCAGCTTGCTGTTGTCCTCACGCGTGATAGCCTTATAATCATTGGTGTCTAAGAACTTGTAAGCCATATCCTCAGTCTGTACATGGGTTTCAGTTACTGGGAATAAATACTTCCAGAGTTTTCTATTTACTTCGCTAGTCATCTCAATACCCCCCACCCTTCGTCCTCTGAATAAACAATGTTATGGCAATCTGGTTAACATTAGCCATTCCGTTGAACTTCTCTTGGATTACAAGAGCATCTTCAAAGCTTAATATCATTGCTTGAAGGTATGAGTTTTGATTATTTGTAGTTTCTGCTTTTGTGCTAGGTGGGGCTGTGTTGGGTTGTTTAGGTGCTACTTCAACATCATACGAAGTCACAACTTTACTCCCCTTCTGCTTTGCGACTTTAGTAATAACAGCAGCATCACCCCTTTTCAACTCAGACAACTTCGAGTGAACTTCCTCTGGAGCAAAGAATGAATACTCCGTAGCTCCATCGCCGTTACGAACAGCATATAAATAATACATTCCGTACTGTGACTCACCTATCTTTGGATTATCAAACAACATCTCTATATTCGTTGGCTTGTTCAGTTCCAACTCCAGTTTCTTCCTTTCCATTATTTACCTCATTAAGTTTAATATTAAATTTCTCTTCACCTTCAATCAACTCAGTTCCAATTGGGACTTTCAACGTCATCTTGTAATAAGCTTTGATCTTGCTCAAATTAGGCTTTACTATTTCTTGTTGAACGGTCACCATGTTTTTATTAGCATTCTCTAAGAACTTCTCCATATCTACAATTATTATTTTGTCTTGGCCCTTCCTTCTGGTAAGCTTTCCATTTGGTAGGTCAATGGTTTTAACCTCTTCATTCTGAGATTCCATAAAGAGTTTCAGTAAACTACTAATTCTATCTGCCTTCTCTTGCAAAGCAACGTTCTTAGTTATTGCCCACTCATCCAATATTTTCTTTTCCAATTCTACTTGAGAGAAGTTAGAAGAAATAGATTCCTCCAACTTTCTCATCTCGACAAGTAATAGGTCGATACTAGCTAGATTTAACTTTCGTTCATCTTCCTCAGCATCTGCCATTATAGATTCCATAAAATCTTTCATTTACTTACCTCCACATTTTCTTTTTGTTATTATAATTATTGTTATTTCAACTATTACTTTCCATAGACTTCCCATGACCTTTCTCCTTAGAGGACTCCTCATCTTGGGAGCCCTTTAGTACTTCTTTCTTAATTACCTTAAATACTTTGTCCACAATTCTAATTGCTAGTTTTACATAATCTGTTTTTGCCATTTTTGGTTCCTCCACGTTTAGCTAGATATTCCACCACTGCTTCATTGACCATGCTGGTCATTGGCTTTTTGTTTTCTTGTTTCAGTTGGTAGAGTTCTCTCACCAACTCTTCATTTACTTTAGGACTATACATACAGCATCTCCTCATCTATTCTCTGACCACATTCGCTACATCTGTTATCAAGTTTACCATAATCGAACCTCGTCATACTTAAACAGTATGCACATTCAAGCTCAACAGAGTCTTCCAAGTCATCTAAATACCAACTGTTGTGATGTCTCTTAGGGTAATACTCTTTGTAAGTCTCAACTCCTATAGAGTCCAAGACCAAAGCATGATTGTTCTCTAACTCGTAGAAATGATACTCATGCTCACCAAGTCTAAATCCTCGTTTGGAAAACTTCTTTATCTTCAAAGTCTCTTGCATTATCTCACGCTCTGAACAGAAGTAGAGAATATCATCCTCAGAGTTGTAGTACATTTCAAGAGGATTGTCTTTTCTAAACAGAGTCAAAGTAGTTGGCTTGTTCTTGTCGATGCTAGCTACTGCAAATCCACCTTCAAGTGTTTCGAAGACTTTCTTGATTGGGTCTTTAGACTTCCTTGATAGCTGAAACAGTATAGCTTCACTATCTACTTCTGCATCTCGGTTGGTGTTTGTTCCAAAGATTTCCTTATCGTTATAGATCATACCGTTGTGAACAATAGCCAATCCTTTTTTCGTGAACAAGGGATGGTTGTTCATATTGTTCTTGGGTTCTCCTTGAGTCATCATTCTTGTATGAAAGATCATAATCTTAGGTAACTGTAAGTTTTGCCACCCCGGCGATTCTATTAAACTTCTCGCTGGCACCTCTGCTTTAGTTACCTTAAGATTATTTGTTGATTTATCTAGATATGCAAAACCCGAAGCATCAGTGCCTCGGGTCTCTAGTAAAATGAACATATCTTCTATTTTCTTTTTATTTGGTATTATTTCTCCAAAGGCATAGTAGCCCATTATGCCGCACATGTTTCCTCCTCGCTTGCGAGCCCGGCATAGTCTGCTTTTGACGACGACGGGCAAATTGATTTAATTAGTGTGATTATCTCTTCTCTGTGTTCTTCTCTTAAATGTCGAGAGATTGCTAGTCTGTTGTGGCCGATATCTTCAAAGACTATGATGTTTTTTGGTGCAAGTTCTTTAACTCTTTGTATGATGTTTGGACTTGCTTTGATCTGGAACTCGTCTCTATCTCTTAGGCCGTAGATATATGGCGCCGAGTCAACCAAACCAACCCCAGCTTGTATTTCCTCTAGGTGATGGTCGTTTCTGTTTATTCTGATTAGAGTCTTTGGCTTTTCTCCTTTTAGCCAGCACTTTGATAGGTTGATTATCTGTTCTCTCTCTGAGTCATTTATCTCTGGATCTACTGGAGCATTATCATCAATGTTTTCATCCCAGCATCTATCGCATAAATGATCTCCATCATTATCTGTGTGGCAGTAATCTCTGTTAATAGAATCATCACATTGTTGGCAGTATGTATAGCTATCATAGAAGCATCCTTCACAGAAAAACTCATCATTATAAAAATGGCCTCCATCTTCAGAGACTGGTTCTCCACATTGTTCACAATATCTACTCATGCTACCAAGCCCCAACTAGGCAGAATGTCTTCATCCCAGTTTAGTTGTTCTTCTTTTGCTAAGAGTTCTTCTAATGCATCTAATCCGGGGATGCAGTCTTCTGGTATTGTTTTTAGATAGCTTTTAAACTTCGATAGGAAGCCGTGAGAGTCATCTCTTCCTTTTAGAGTGTCAATCACTAGCTCATCTTCAGTAACCGCTACAACAGTGAGTTTTGCAAGAGTAAATGTTACAAGTGCTATTGTCGGAGAAAGAAGAAAACTTCCCGGAGTTCTGTATTCTAATCCATAGGATTTGTTTCTGTAGGCTTTCTTTTTACCATAGCCAGACTCACGTCTTTGTATAACTTGCTCTTCGTCATCTATCACGTTAGAAAGTGATGACAACACAATATCTAATCCATCGATGATATCAAGAGTTGCTTCTACTCCTAGATGAATGTGACCTCCTATTGGGTAATCATCTACATAGTGACCAGCGTACATCTCAAGGTCTGGATTTTGCTCATGCCCGTACTCAAGTACAGTGCGTATCTTTGCAGTTAAATCTATTGGTGAAGTGCAAAAGCCGGGACGAAGTTCTGCGATCTCTTCATTGCCATCTAATCCCATAGAGGATCTGAATCTAAAGTAGTTACTTGCTGATGTGAACTGACCGTTTAATCTACATACTAGTTCTGGGTCACATCCGAGTGTTAATAGTTCTGGTGCCATTTGTTAGTTCTCCTTTGTTTTGGTTGAGCGCCCGCCTATGGCGGAAGTAAGAATTGAAAAGAGAACTCATGTTTTAAGAAAGCTCTCTACATTATTCTTATTCCAAAAAAAACGAGAAAATCTTTTGTTGACATCATGGATTGTTTTTGATAAGTTACTATTGATAGTTGCCGCAAGGCAATGACTCAAAAGGGCTGTTCAGGTTGTGCCCTCTACCTGTTCAGCCTTTCTTTATTATCTAGGCAGGCTCCCATCACAAGGCTAGAAAACTCTTTTGCAGCACAGACCTAAGTCCCTTTTCTAGGTGAGAGTAGCCAGGCTAAAAAGGGGGAGGATTTAGCTTGAAAAGTTAGGTTAGAGTTCTAGACCTAAATAAATGTGTTGATGGGGTGGTGAAAATTTTCAAGAAATGGGAGAGGGAGCCCCCCCTTCCCCCTAGGCTTTGACTTAAGTGGCGCCTATTTCCACTTACGGGAATAAAAAGGGGACCCAGACTGAAGCCTCATAGATTTATTTTTTTTCTTGGAGTAGATGGATTCGTGATTTTTTTTATTTTTTATTTTGAGCTAAAAACAAAGGTGGTAAACTAGCCTACCTCTAAGAGTAATAATTGAAAATTATATTTATTGATTTATGAGGTTCTAGCAAAGATTCTTATAATGAAATTTTAGTGATTCTCCGAATTTAGCTTAAAAACGAAGTTTGTTGAACTATTTTAGTGTAAAAGTGAGTAATTGTTGAGTTTTTTACTGTAAAAACGGTGTGTAGATTGAGTTTTTCACCGTAAAAACGGTGTGTAGATTGAGTTTTTACCTTGAAAACGGCGTGTAGATTGATTTTTCACCGTAAAAACTGATGTGTTATTGAACTTTTTAGTGTAAAAACAGAAAATTATTCGATATTTTACCGTAAAAGTGAATCGTTATTTAAATTTTTACCGTGAAAACACGTTGATTCTTTAACTTTTTACTCTAAAATTTATACTTCATAAGGTCTGTAATTGAGTTAAGGCTATCCAGTTCAACCTTTACTTTTGTTGCATCAGAATATAGCATGTCGTAATAATTTTTCCCATATGCTATTGGTTTAGTTGCCTTCCAATGCTCTGTAAATTCTTCAAACTTTTCAAATGCTTTTATTTGTTCTCCACTTGAGGAGCAATACACAACTTTTGCTATCTTGTTGTTTTCCAAATCCTTGACCATTTTCTTAACAAGTGGTTTGGCAATTGCTAATCCAGCTATCCCAGCTATGAGATGTCCAACAATTGGAATCGCCATTCTAGCGGCTAAACCCGCCAAGCCAATTTTGCCGGCAGTACCCGCACCTAAAACACTACCCGCAAATGTCGTTGTGGAAATCATTGCTAGGTTCTTTTCGCTAGCCGAACTTTGCGACCCACTCTTTCCCAAAAGGTAACTTAGTGAATCAAACACCCCTTCAACCGGGATGTATCTTTCCGCTTCGTTCCCATTAAAAATCGAGATATCTATCCCATCCAAATTTGAGCGAAGGCTGTTTTCTATAATAAATTCACATTTGTTCGAATGAATAAAAACCTTCTTAAAGGCAAACCCATCTTCCCCACCTCTAGCTATAGTATGTTTAATAACTTCAGACAAATTATACGTGTATTCTTTGAATACATCTTGGCTGTTTTCAAACAAGCTATCATCAATGCCAATATCGCATAAGAGTTCTCGAGCTGTTTTATTTCCCAAGCGTTCTATTGGAACCAAAGAACTATCATAGTTTATAATCCCGCTATCCTTAATAATACTTATTCCAATATCTTCGTTGATGTATAATAACAACGCTGGTAATTTGATTTCTTCTTCTGATCTTGAAGCAACCCCAGTGGCGACTGTGTGGGAGTCATTTAATAAAAAAATATTTTCCTTCCCAACCATTTTTCCGAAAGCTCTAGCAAAATCAAAACCATCAAACAGCTTCGAGGTTGAAATCTTATTTATCACATAGCTTTCAATAATTTCCCTTTCCTCCGAGTTCACGTTACCGCTTAAGGCAAAAACAAGTTTGTCGCTTTTGGTAAGAGCTTCAATACCGAATAGGTTAAAGAGCAAAGAAGAAAAACGGCTAACAAATTCATTTGGGTTTTCAAATAATATTCTGGAATCAACTATCCTTAGATCATCTTTTTCGCCCTCTTTTCTACACCCGATTATTGTTTGGCTGCCGCTTGTAAAAGTTGCAATTATCATAATTGTTCCATTAGATTAGTTTATTCAAAAATAAACAATATTCTACTATGACGCTATTATGTGAATTAACTGATAAATATGCAAAGAAACCTTATCTGAGTTCAGTTGGGACCTTTAATGAAAAATATGCTCCAATAATATTCGGTCATCATATTTATAGTTTTCTATATGAGTGTTTTTCAAAATTTGATACCCAAATTGATTCTGTTAAAATAATTGGCTCCTATGACGACAAAACTATAGAGTTTTTTACATCTTCGCTAAGGAACTATTCCCCAGACACAATAGACTACAAATCTATTAGCGAGGGAGAACACTGGTTCCC
>CBDUTO010000009.1:0-57891 GCA_965370315.1 uncultured Melioribacteraceae bacterium | reverse complement strand
TTCATGATGCAAAGATACGAAAAATTACAATGTAAATTAGAACTTAGCTATTATTCTTAATTGCTTTTGCAATAGCTTCGGCTTTGGAATTTACGCCTAATTTTCCATAAATATTAGCGGAATGGAATTTAACTGTTGATAGGGAAATAAACATTTTTTCAGATATCTCTTTTTGCGAACAGCCATCAACAATATTCTTTAATATTTTTAATTCTTGACTTGTTAAATTTATATTTGCTTTAGTAACCCTCATTGATTTTATAACCTTCCTTGCAACAGACCCACTTAATGGTGAGCCACCCGAAATTATTTCATCCAAAGCTTCAAGTAGATTTTCAATATCTAAGTCCTTTTGTAAATATCCTGAAGCACCGAGTTTAAGTGCGTTGAAAATATCATCATCGTCATCACTTGATGTAAGCATAAGTATTTCACTATCTGGAACAATTTTTCTTAAATCGGGAATAATTTCTATTCCTGTTTTACCAGGTAATGAAATGTCTAAAATTATAATATCTGGGGAATCACATTTAATGTTTTCAAGAGCCGTTTCTGCTGAATTATAGATATTTACCACAGAATATTTCTTGTTAAATTGAATTGAGTATTTCAAACCTTCAGCTATTATTTCGTCATCTTCTATTATAACTAAGGTAATCATTTGCTTTTCTGAATTAAATATGATAAAATGTCTATTAATAATAGTAAAATTTAAAAGTAAAGGATAGCCTTATATTAAATCTATTGAAAATAATAGTACTTTCAACAATTTCTCTTATTTTATTGTTTAATAATATTAAAGCAAATGAGAAAGAATATGCTTCTCTAAACTTTGCTAATCAAATTGTTAGAGCTTTCGATTCATCTTTGGTAGCTTCAAAAAATGCTGATGAAAAGAATCAAAAATTCAAAACATTCTTTGATTCAAGTGGCTTTGAAAATATTCCTCTGAAGGCACGTATAAATTACATCTATCAATTTATTGAAAATTCCAGTATTCCTTTTACTGATTCGTTATCACTTTTTCTACACATGAAAGTTGCTGCTTTTAATATGGAATTAGGAAAATTTGATATAGCATTTACACTTCTTGATTCTGTTACACACCACACCTCTAAAGTATTACTTCCTAATATATATTTTGAATCATTAGCACTTATAGGATATTCTCACAGAAGATTGAACAATAATAATGAGTCATTTTCATATTTGGTCAAGCTTTTAAGCGAAGCAAAAGAGATAAATAACTTGAATGGTGAATTTATAGGAAATCTTTACTTAGGTGATTATTATCGAAAAATCGGTAAGCCGGAACAATCAGTTTCTCATTATTACAGAGCAGATGAAATAGCTGAGATAGAAAATGATTTTAAAAAACTCGATAGATCAAAAGCAAAAATTGGGAGGATGTTACAAACTGCAGGAGAAGACTCTTTAGCAAAAATCTATTTCAAAAAATCACTCGAATACTCTAAAAAATTGAATAATGTTGAAAAAATTATTTCTATGGAGTATACCCTTTTGCAAAGTTCGAAAAAGCATTCAAATGAAGAAAAGATTAAAATACTTAATGAGCATATTAAAAAACTAAATCAGATTGGACTAACAAAGAGTTTGGCAAAAGCCTATGATTGGGCTGCAAAGCTTTATTATCGAAATGGTAAGTTTGAAAAATCAAAAGAGTACTCATTTAAAGCAATCGAATTTGGTAAAATCGGTAAATTGAATTATGCCATTGTTTATTCTTATACACGACTTGCAATAATGGAATTAGAAGAAAGAAAATTTTCGAAAGCCTTTTCCTATTTAAAGAAAGCAGAAAAACACTTTTTCTCTGATGAAAGACCTGGCTATGGAACTTACATTTATGAAACAATGAGCGACTGTTATATAGGATTAGGAAAATACCAACTGGCGATAGAAGCAATGCGGAAGGCTAAAAAGTATCAAACACAAGCAAATAAGATTAACACAAAGAAAAAAATAGCAGTCAGATTTGCAAAATATGCCTTAGAGAAAGAAAAAAAAAACGAGTTTGAAATTCAAAAGAAAAAAAATGATTTACAAAAACGCCAAAATGATTTGCGAAGAATAGAAAATGAACAGATATTGGATGAAAGAATGTATGTTATTTTAAGTCTTTTTGGAATTCTGTTTACCATTTTAATGGTACTGTTTTATACAATTAAAATTTCAAAAGAGAGAAAAAAGAGAAAAAAGAGTCTGAGCATACAAAATGAAAAAAACAAACTAATTGAAGAACAGAGGAATGAATTAGATCATTTAAATAAAATGAAAGATCAGTTTTTCTCCGTAATTGCACACGATCTTAGAGGTCCTGTCGGAAATATGACAAGATTATCTAAATTAATTTTGATGACATCACAACAAAAAAAGGATGAAGAGAATATTAAAATTGCTTCGCTTCTTAGTAGTAGTTCTAAAAACATCCAATTATTACTACAAAGTTTGCTGTTATGGGGAAAAGTTCAAATGAAAGTTACTGAACCGAATAAATCAGAATACTACATAAAGAGTCGGATTGCTGAAATTACAAAGTTCTATAAAGAGAGTATTGTTTCAAAACACATTACTCTCAAAATTTCAATTGATGAATCACATATACTTTTTGTAGATGAAGGCATGATTGATGCTGTTTTCAGAAATCTTATTCACAATGCGGTGAAGTTTTCAAATGATGGTGGCAATGTTGAAATAAAAAGTTACTTTGTTGATAATGCAATTTGTATAAATGTGATTGATGATGGAATAGGTCTTGATAAAAAGAAAATTATGGGAGTTTTGAGCGAATCCACTACTCAACAAAATTCTAAAAGCAAATCTGGTTTAGGTTTAATTTTAGCAAAAGAATTTATTGCTTTAAACGGTGGGAAAATGAGTATTGAAAGTGAATTAGGAAAAGGGACAAATGTAAAATTCTCTTTACCAAAGCTTCAAAATCATGTATAACATTACCAAATTATTTTCTAAATATTCTTGGAAGTACTCCAAGTGGCTTAAATAAATTACTAAACTTTTGCGATAAGCTATTTCCATAAAATAGATATACTATTGATTTCAATCCATCATACAAATCTTCGCTATATGGATGCCACCAAATATTTTTTTTAACTCCTGGAAGAATGTCATTAATAATATGATGTGGCTCAACCATTTCCATCAACCCTAGAACACCATGTGTTCTGCCAATTCCAGACTCTTTAAATCCGCCCCAAGATGTTTCGGCAAGACCGTGACTCATCAAATGATCATTTATTGTTATAGTTCCAGCTTTAATTTTACTTGCAAGTTGAATCGCTTTCTTGTTATTCTTTGACCAAACCGAACCAGTTAGCCCAAGTGATGAATCATTTGCTAACTCAACAGCCTCATCCATATTCTCTACTTTCATCACTCCAAGCAATGGACCAAATGTTTCTTCCTTCATCATTAGCATAGTGTGGTTAACATTAGAAACAACTTTGGGCGTTAAAATATTATTGGAATTATCTTCGGTTTTAGATTCTGCAAAAAGAATCGCACCATTTTTAAGTGCGTCATCAAGATGGAGTTTAACGGTGTTAACTTGCTTCTCTGTTGTCATTACTCCAACATCAGTATTAAAGTCAGAAGGTGTACCAATCCTTAGAGATTCTATTTTTACTTTAAGGGAATCCATGAATTTGCCATAAACCTTCTGATGAACATAAATACGTTCAACACCACCACAACTTTGACCAGTGTTAGAAAACCCTGCCCAGACAGCTCCATTCACAGCTCTATCAATATCTACATCTTCACAGACGAGCATTGCATCATTACCACCAAGCTCTAAAGAGACTGGAGTTAAAGTCTCGGCAGCTTGCTTCATCAATAATTTCCCTACTGGAACAGAACCAGTAAAAAAGAGTTTGTCAATTCCAGCTTTTAGAAAACCTTCTCCTGCAACGCGCCCAGGTAAATTAATAAATTGGAATAGTCCCTTAGGTAAATCTGCACTATTTATCGCATCTCGTAAAGCTTGCCCAACAATTTGTGTTTCAGTAGCAGTTTTAAGAATTACTCCATTACCAGCAATAAGCGCCATAATTACTTCTGAATATGGAATTGCAAAAGGGTAATTCCATGGAGATATAATACCGACAACTCCCATCGGTTCGTATCTTATTCTTGATCGCTTATTAATTAAAACAACTGATGAGGCTGCAATACTTTTCTCCTTCAAAAACTTTGGTGCATTCTTTACATAATATTTTGTAGCCATAACTGCTGGAAATACTTCTGTTGCAAGTGCATCAAATCTTACTTTTCCGTTATCATCCGAAATTATTTTGGAGAGAGCATCAAGATTATCAACTAAATAATCCTTAATTTTTAGAATTCTCTTTCCTCTCTCTTTGACAGATAATTTTTGCCATTCTCTTTGAGCTAATCTACTCTCATTCATCATCGTTGATAAATCATCGAGTGTATGAAGTTGAGATTCTCCAATTTGTTTGCCAGTAGCTGGGTTGAAAGCTTTAGTCTTATTTTTAGTTTCCATTCCACTTCTCTTTTTAAAAATTATATTTCTATGTTTTCTTATTAGACTGTCATTGCGAGGAGTCCAATGCTTTTCTGGACGACGTGGCAATCTTCAACAGATTGCTTCGCAAAAAGATGCTCGCAATGACGAGTGCTTAGTTGGTCTATAATATTAACTAAGCTCAAGTTAAATTTTAGGCACTTTCCTTTCCTCTACCTACAAAATTTTTCATTGTTGCATTTATTCCCATGAAATTTGCTACCCAATCAAAAATTGGAACTGGCAAAAGTCTTAATGGAAATAGAGTATATACCATTGGTGGAGTTATTACTCGCTGCTTCTTTTTTTCAATTGCTCTAATAATTTTTTTTGTAACTTTATATTCATCCAGTATTGGAAGTAAAAATGAGAAGCGTGATTTAACCCCATCAAACATACCGGTGTTTATAAAATATGGAGTTACAATAGTAGTATGTATGTTTTTTTTCATCTGCTTCAATTCCATACGAAGAGATTCATCAAAGCCAATGTGTGCAAACTTACTTGCAGCATAGTCTGCCATTTTAGCAACTCCAACCATTCCTGCAGAAGATGCTATATTTACTAAATGCCCTTTGTTCTTCTCTATCATTTCTGGAAGAAATACTTTAGTCGTCCACATTCCAGCCATTACATTTACACGCATTGTTTTTTCAATCTCATCTGGAGTAGTATCAACAAAATATTTACCAGTTATAACACCAGCATTATTAATTAGTATTTCAACAAATCCATGCTCAGTAGATATTTTGGTTTTGGTCTCTTCAACAGCATTATAGTTTCCAACATCACAAATGTAACCAGCACATTTATTTCCATCGTTTTGAATTTCTTTAACTACAGAGTTAAGGTTAGTTTGGTTAATGTCTAATAATATTACATTTGCTCCTTTGTTAGCAAGGCTTATTGCCATCAAACGTCCAATGCCACTTGCTCCGCCAGTAATTACAATACTCTTATTTTGAAAACTCTGACTCATAAACTACTCCATTATTCTCTTCTGTTTTATTTTCAATCCACCATTTTTCTAATACTGGTTTTGAATTTGCATTAACAATTTCTCCAGGTTTTGGAATTGCAAAATTTACATTTTCTTTTATAGAAGCCGCAATTAGATGCTCGGCTGGTTCAATCCAGCTATGCAATGACAAGTTAAATGTTCCCCAATGAATTGGAATTAGTAAATTTCCTTTCAAATCAACATGTGCTTGCATTCCCTCTTCTGCATTCATATGAATGCTCTGCCACATTTTGCTATAAGCTCCAATTGGAAGAATAGTAATATCAAATGGTCCATGTTTTTTACCAATCTCTTTATATCCTTTGAAATATCCAGAGTCTCCACCAAAATATAAAGAGTGATTTTCACTTTTAACAATAAACGAAGCCCACAATGTTTTGTTACGGTCAAATAGTCCTCTTCCAGAAAAGTGATGCACAGGAGTGGTGATAATTTCAATTTTATCATTTAATTGAAAAGCATCACCCCAATTATTAATAATAATTTTGTTAGATGAAATTCCCCAACTCATTAAATGCTTTTCAACTCCTGTTGGAACAATAAATTTTTTCGTAATTCCATTTAATCGAAGAATAGATTCTCTATCCAAATGGTCGTAATGGTTATGAGAAATTAATACTGCATCCAGAATTGGAAGTTCTTCAATCTCAATTGGAGAATCAAAAAATCTTTTAGGACCAATCCAATCAATAGGAGAAGCCCATTTTGTTAAAATTGGGTCTGTTAATATTAGTGTTCCCTCAATATTAATTAGAGTAGTTGCATGCCCTAACCAAATTACGGATAATTCTTTTGATTCTTTATTTGCAAACGACTCAAGATCAACTTCTATTGTTGGTATTTCGAAATCAGGTTTTCGATTCTTATTATTTTCAAACATAAATTTATAACCTACTTCCAAAAATGATCCTGTCATACCCTCTGTTGGATTTGTATTCACAAATTCTCCAGTTCTATAATTATAATTTTGGGGAGGTTCTTTTCTATCTTCCGTTGAAGAGCTATAAAAAATAGTACACGAAGTTATTAATGCTAAAGATAGAATTAGAAGAAAATGTATTTTGAAATATTTTTTATTCATTGTTTATTTACACACTTATGGCATTGATTCAACAATTTTATAAATATATGGTGTAATTCCAGCAAAGAAAAATTCAACAGCTATTAACATAACTATTAACCCCATTAATCTCATCATTACATTACTTCCACTTGGACCAAGAAAACTCATGAGCCTTCTTCCACTGATTAGTACAATTGCCGTAATAATGGTTACTATAAAAATTCCAAAGATAATTTCTCCTTTCATAATTATAGAATTTGCACTTTGCATAAAAATAATAACCATTGTGATAGAACCAGGTCCTGTAATCATTGGAATTGCAAGTGGAGTAATTGCAACTTCGCCACCAAAGCTTTCGTTCGATTCATTATCAACTTTCTTTGGAACAGTTCTTCCTCTCAACATTTCATAACCCATGATAAAGAAAAGAATTCCACCAATAACTTTTAAGCCAGCAACAGATATTCCAAAAAAATCAAAAATTACTTTTCCAGAAAGAGCAAAGAGTGTTAGCGTTATAAACGAAACAAGACTAGCTTTAATTGCTACTCTTCTACTTTCGGCAACAGAAAATGAATCCGTTAGTGAAATAAAAATGGGAACCACGGCAAGTGGATTTATCATTGTAAAGAGTAGTGTAACGTATAATAAAATATTTTCGAACATTGCATTTCCTAATTTTAGAATAACAAAATAAACGAACTTAAAGTTAAACTCAAACTAAAAGGTGCTTTACCAAAAATTTTACAATAGAACATTTATATTGAATCACTTCTAGTTTGACAAAAAGAATGTGGTCTAAATAACAAGTAATATTTACCGAGTTACTCCTTTAATGTGATATAAGTCACACAAAAATATCAATTTCATTCTATTTCAATCAAAAATTAATAGGCACAGATATTGTGTTTAAGTTATCCAAAGATTGAGGATAAAATGATTGTTGGTAATTATAATTTTCATCAAATATTATTTGCTCTGGATACATTCAGAGAAGTTGATGAAAAAATTGGATATTTAGAAAAAATAAAGCATGAACTAAGTAGAATTATTTCATGTTTTGAATCACCTAAGACTTTGCCATTAAAAATGTATGCATCAAAAAACATGAATTTGGAAGGAGCTTGTGATGAACTAAAGGATTTCATAAAGCATCAATTTGATACAATATCTTCAAATCCTTATGATAAAAGATATCCTGGCGAAGGTGAACTAAGAGGACTAGTAAGATCAGAATTAATTAACTACCAAAAAGTTCATACTATTATTGTTGACGAAATAGCCACATTACAAAAAGAGAATCCGATAAAAATTAAGCCAGAGATAGTTAAAAAGGAAACTAAATTTATTAAACTTGAAAAATTCTCTCCACATTTTATTTCGAAATTATTGAATGAATTGACAGGACAAAAAATAATTTGGAATAGTTCAATTGGAGAATTAATTGATTTGGTAAAAATTATGATTATTCTTGAACTAGTTAATGACTTAGAAGAAGATAATCTTCCAAAATTTATAGCAAAGAACTTTGTGAATGAAAACAAAGAAAAGTATACTATTCCGCAAATTGATAAAGTCCATAAAATGTTGCAGAATACTTTCTGGTTAAATGGAAGAAGCGAAAGCCCAAAATATTTTCAGTAGTTATATATTTAGAAATTCATTCCAGATTTTATATAGCTTATATGTAGCACTTACATCATGACCGCAATATGTTGCAATCTCTTTTATCTTTCCAGCATTATAAAGTTCTTTCACATCCATTCCGGAAACGCCATGAGATTTAGGCGAATCAATCCCAAAGGATTGACAATAAAAATCGAGATTGAATTTCTTTGTCATTCCATAATGTGTAAATTTATCTAGTAAATCTATGTGAGAGTGATTGTCATATCTTTTTCGAATAAAATTTCTGGTAGGTTTAGTATTTAGTATAGCTGAGCGCATCATTAAAAAAGGAATGTCAAAATTTCTTCCATTAAATGTGATAACAGCATCAGCTTTTTTTGCATAATCCCAGAATTTATCAATCATTTCCTTCTCCGAGAATGAGCAATACTTTACTTCTTCATCCTCCGAATGCCATTCAGTCTCTTCGGAACCTTCGTATAAAACCATTGAATGTTCAGTCTCAGTATTTAACATTCCAATAGCTACAACTTTTGCTGTTAGTGGATATAGAGATAAGTAACGAATTGCTTCATCTTCTTTTTTCTGCTTTAAATCTAAGTCTGGTTCTTTTTCAGAATAACGAAGAATAAATTCTTGTTGTGTTTCTGAGAGAGAATTAAAATCAAATCCAACTGTTTCAATATCAAAAACTAATTTCATGATACCCTCATGTAATTTATTGAAAACTAAAGATAGTAAATCATTCTCTTTTCTTCAAGACTCCATCTTCATAATCTTGAATTGCACTAATAAATGAACTTGGAAGATTTTGCTTCTCTTTTGTGGATAACTTAATATGTACTAAGATTCCTCCCCCAATGGCAATTGTAGAATTATTTTTTTCATTAACAATAACATGCTTAAAACAGAAACTTGTATTTTTAATCCATTCAATTTTTGTATAAACAATCAACTCATCATCAAATGTTGCAGGAATTAGATAGTTGATTTCGTTACGTGCCATAATAAAAAAGGAATCGCCTTCCATAATTTCTTTGATCTGATATTTATTTTTAAGGTCTTGTAAATACTTTACACGTGCATCTTCAAAGTAGTTTAGATATACAGCATTGTTGACAACACCCATCATATCAACTTCATGAAATTTTACTTTTTCTAGTATCGTATGATGAAACAGTGATAAATCAAACTTATTTTCCATTGAAGACCTCGGTTAATATTTGCTTTACTTTTTTAATATCATTGGGTGAAATATCTAAGTGTGTAACGGCACGAATAATACCTACACCCATTGCAGATATAAGCAGACCTTTATCTTTCGATTTAGAAATTACTTCTTCAACACTCATTGAAGTAGGTTTGAACATCAAAATATTTGTCTCCACTTGTGAAACATCTATTTCAACTCCTTCAATTTGCGAAAGATGACTAGCAAGTATTTTTGCATTCACGTGGTCATCAGATAATCTATTAAAATTATTTTCAATTGCATATAACCCAGCAGCAGCAATTATTCCAATTTGCCGCATTCCTCCGCCCCAGCCTTTACGTACACGAAATGCTTCGTCAATTATAGCCTTTTCACCAAGTATTACTGAACCAACAGGTGCACCTAAACCTTTTGAAAGACAAACTGATATTGTATCGAAGTAGGATGAATACTCAGCCAAAGAAATTCCTGTTGCTACCGAAGCATTCCAAAGTCTTGCTCCATCCAAGTGCATTTTTAGATTATGCCTATCAGCCAATGTTTTCAAGGACTTAATGTTCTCAATTGGATGAACCACACCACCAGCAACGTTGTGTGTGTTTTCAACTTCAATTACTTTTGTACGCGACATATAGTAAGCACTTGCTGGATGAATTTCATCTTCAACTTGCTTTGGAGTTATTATACCATTTTTGCTATTTAGCAAATTCATCGATAGACCACTCAATGCAGCTGGTGAACCAGATTCGTACTGAAAGATGTGAGCATTTTTATCACATATTATTTCATCACCAGGTTGTGTTAACACGTTTAGACAAATCTGATTTCCCATTACCCCACTTGGAACAAAGAGAGCATCCTCTTTGCCAAATAATTCAGCACAATATTTTTGCAATCTATTTGCTGTTGGATCTTCTTTGTAAACATCATCGCCTACTTCGGCATTTGCCATTGCGTTTCGCATTTCTTTACTTGGTTTTGTAACTGTATCGCTACGTAAATCAATCATTCTTCTTCCTTCTAAATTTCCCTATTATACCCAACAAAATAATTACAATTGAAATTATCGATGCACTCACAGGAATTAACCATGGATTCTGCGTATAATAAGTTAGTTTACTATTTAATGGAACATCTACAACAAGATAATCCCTTGTGTACATTGAGGTTTCAGCAATTGTACGTCCAAGTGGATCTATCAAGCAACTAATTCCACCATTTGCAGCTCGTACTACTGAGCGTCTGTTTTCTACTGCACGAATTACACTAATCTCTTTGTGCTGATATGGTCCGCTTGTATCACCGTACCAACTATCGTTTGTTACAACAGCAATTAACTCTGCTCCTTTTTCAACAAAGATAGATGTAAATATTGGATAGATAGATTCAATGCAAACTATTCCACCTACTTGAATCTCCCTAGCTTCAGTCTTAACTTTGAACACAGTTGTATCTCGTCCAGTATTCCATCCAGACATTCCAACATTCCATTTAATCCATTCACCAAGAAATGGTAATGAATTAACTAATGGAACTTTTTCACCAAATGGTACGAGTTTCATCTTTCCGTACTTTTGCACTTCTCTGCTATTTGGATTAAAAAGTAAAATGGAATTGTAAGAAGTGTACATGGCTTTGTCATCACGAGTATGCTTTGCATCTGCCGGAGCCATATCCCTATCATAATAATTATTTCTGTCAGGCATTCCAGTGAGAATAGCAATATTGTTTGTATCAGCAAATTCATGCATTCTATTTACTTCTTTACGATAGGTACTTAAAAGAAGATAAGCTGGAAGAGCGTTCTCAGGCCATATTACTATCTCTGCACCTTCATCAATGGCTTTTTGGCTTAATTCAAAATAGGAATCAATTTTCTCATTTAAGCTTCCACCTTTCCATTTTTCATTTGGGTCAATGTTGGGCTGGATTAAACCAACTTTAACACTTCCATCTTGTGAAGAGAAACTAATAGTTTTATAATTACCATAAATAATTGGGATAATAATTATTGCCACAAATATTGCAAGCGCAATTTTGTTTATTCCGCGACCAGGCAACAAATCCTTTTTAAATTTATAGACAAATACATTTGCAAAAAGAATTAATACTGAAAGCCCGTAAACCCCAATGATATCAGCTATTTGAATGTAATTTGTAAAATAGGACAGCGAATTACCAAGTGTTAGCCAAGGGAAATTAAAATCTGTTAAGCTGTATGCAAATTCAAAAGTAATCCAAAATAATGGAAATAGAAATAATGCTAAATTTTTGTTCACATATTTCTTAGTTAAATAGTATAGTGTTGATGGAATAAGAAAAACAATAGGATTAAAAAAGAAAAGTGTTGTTCCGGCAATCATCAAAAAAGGATCGGAATTTGGGAGCCATCCTCCAACCCAATAAAGAGTAATTATATTATAAATGAACATTGTAAAATAAGTGAATCTATTTATATCAGCTAACCCTTCTCTCTTTTGGATAACAAAAAAGTATGGGACAAATGCTACAAAAACCAAGTATGGCAAAGGAATTGGTGGATAGGATAGCCCAATCATTACTCCACTCAATAAACCAAGTAGAAGTTCTTTTCTAATTTCCTTTCTACGTTCAGGGGTTTTTGGAATTCTATATTTGGCTAGCAAACTCATTTACTTCTCCTTTTAATAAAATATTTAATTACAAAAAAGAGAATCACCACAACAGTAATTGCCAAACCAACAATTGAATAGGTTGATAAATAATAATCAATAAGTTCAACATTACTACCAAGCAACATACCAGCATATATGATTAAAATATTCCAGGCAAAGGCTGAGATAGTTGAGTAAACAAAAGTCTTTAATAATTCAAGTTCGTAAACCCCTGTAAAAAAACTAATAACAGAGCGGGTTCCAGGCATAAATCGGTTTGCAAGAATTAATTTATATCCCCATTTATTAAACCAAATATCGGTATTACTTAATGCCTCTTGAGTAATAAATGTAATCTTTCCAGATCGAATTATTTTTTCACCAAAAAGTTTTCCCATTAAGTACATTAACATATATCCAAGAGAACTTCCGAAACTAGTAACTAATAGTACTGGAACAAACTCCATTGAAGTAGTTGCAATTAGTGAAGCACCAACAACAACGACAACATCACTTGGAGATGGGGGGAAAATATTTTCAATAAAGGCGAAGAAAAATAATATGAGATAAATCAGAGTTGGATCAAGATTACTCATATAGAGTAGTGTGCTTTCTAACATTCTATTTTTTTACCATCATTACTGTAGAAATAACTTTAATGCCCTTTTCTTCGCCTACAAAACCCATCCATTCTGATGTTGTTGCTTTAACAGATACTTGCTCAATATTACAATATAATATGGAAGAAATTTCTTTTCTCATTTCATCAATATATGGTCTAAGTTTTGGGCGTTGCAAAACAATTGTTGAATCAAGATTTCCAAGTTTGTAACCTTCGTTCTCAATTAACTTATTAACTTCACTTAATAATATTTTACTATCTATCCCTTTATATTTTGGGTCTGTATCTGGAAAATGCTTTCCAATATCACCAAGTGCAAGAGCACCGAGCATTGCATCACAAATTGAATGCAGTAAAGCATCAGCATCCGAATGCCCTTTTAATCCTCGTTCAAATGGTATTTCAATACCACCCAGCATCAGTTTGCGGTCATCTGCAAATTGATGAACGTCATAACCAAAGCCAATTCTGTTTTCTATTTTCATATCAAATTATTTTATTCTGTTAATAACATTTATATTTTTTCACACTCCTTAATCCTCTCTAGAGAGGTGGTTGGAGGTGTGTTCTATTTGCTTCAATCTCCAAAAACTAATCAGTGTCAATATTGTATTTCAAATACACTAAATTCATTTTTATTCTCAAACCAATTAACCGAATGTTTCTTAACATGCGAGCGACTTGGTCCAATTTTAATGTAATCGATTAACTCTTCCACTAGATATCTTTCACCTTCTACTACAGTTACTACTTCACCTGAAAGCATGTTTTTGGTGTATCCATTTAAATCAAGATTATGAGCTTTAGAATATACAAAATATCTAAATCCAACTCCTTGAACTAAACCAGATACTGTTATTTCTGCCTTTACTATGTTACTTGTCATTACCTAATTATTAAATTTGATGTTTTTAAAGTTAGTTATTTAACATAATAATAACACACCGATTGAGCTTATTAAACAGATTTTCTCAGATTGGAAACAATTCCATCATAGCTCTCTGAAATTATAAGTCCAACAAATATAAGCGTTGCTCCAATTAATCCAAAAGAAGTTATTCTCTCACTCAAAAAGATAAATGCAATTACTGCAGCAAATATCGGCTCAAATGAATACACAATTCCAGCTTTTGTAGGTGTAACCAGTTTTTGATATTTAGTTTGCAATGTTGTTGTTATTAACGTTGCAAATATAGCAGTATATAGAACTCCTAGTCCAAGTTCATAAGTGAAATTTATTTTTAGTATCTCGTAATTGATAAAATCAAAAAATATTGCCATTGTGAATGCAAGAAATGCAGATACTCCAATTTGAATTATTAGCAACATCCATGAATTATATTTGTTAGAAAGCATATCTAGATAAACAACATACATTGCAAAAAACAGTGCGCAAATTAGTGTTAAAAAATCACCAAAATTAAAATTTGTGGCTATATCACTGAGCAATGTTATTATTGAATTTCCACCAGATAAAAAGAGAATTCCAGCTAGAACCACAGCAACCCCAATCACTGAGCCAGTTTTGGGCTTTTTCTTTTCAATAAACAATTGGAGAATTGGAATAATAGCAACTGCTGATCCAGTGAGAAATGCTGATTTAGTTGCAGATGTATATTTAAGTCCGACAGTCTGGGTACTGAATCCAATAAAAAGAATAACACCAAGAATTATTGGAGGAATTAGATTTGCACTTTTCCAATCAAGCTTTTTGCGGATAATTATTGGTAGAAGAATAACACCGGCTATCAAGAATCTAAGTCCAATAAAAAGCATTGACGAAATATCTACTAATGCTCCTTTAATAATTACAAATGTTGCACTCCAAAGGAGAGTTACAATTAATAGATTTACTTCACCTTTGTACTTACTGTAGAATGCATTAGTCATTGTCGTTATATCCAAATGAGTTGAGCAATCTCTCGTCACTTCTCCATTTAGGGCGAACTTTAACTCGTAACTCTAAATAAACTGGACGGTCGAGTAAAACTTCGATTGCTTCACGAGCATATTTACCAACTCTTTTTATTGCTTCTCCCCGCTTTCCAATTATAATTGGCTTTTGTGTTTCACGCTCAACAATAATACTTGCAGAGATAAAATCTTTACGCCCCTCTCTTTCGTGAAATTCTTCTATTAGAACTTCCGTACTAAATGGGATTTCCTCTTTGTAATTCTCAAATATTTTTTCACGAATTATTTCAGACACAAAAAATCTTTCGTGCTCATCTGTTATTTGATCATCTGGAAAATACTTTGGCCCAATTGGAAGACTTTCAATTATAGCATTGACAACAGATGGAATACTAAAATTTAGCAAAGCAGAGATTGGAATAATTTTCTCAAAAATGTTTAATCTCTTAAACTTTTCAATTAAATTGTTAACCATTGCTTCATTTGATTTATCAATTTTATTAAGAATAAGAATTTTAGGTTTTTTATGTCTATCCAATATTTGGCTAACTATCTTATCTCCAAGAGTTTTGTTGCCATTTGGGTCTTCTATAACATCTATCAAAACCACAATAACATCAGCATCTCTAACTGAATTTTGAACAAAGGTTATAAATTTTTTCTGCAACAGATAACTTGGATTTAAAATGCCTGGAGTATCAAGAAAAATAATTTGATATTTTTCATCAGAGAGAATTCCAAGCACTCGCTTTCTAGTGGTCTGTGGTTTATTTGTTACTATAGATAAACGTTCACCAAGTATGCTGTTCATCAATGTAGACTTGCCAACATTTGGCTTGCCAATTATTGCTACGTATCCAGATTTTGTTTCCATAATTCTTCTTTTTTGTTTCTGCAAAGATAGTGATTTGAGATGTGAATGGGTAGAAATGGTTAACCCACGACTTAAAAGTCGTGGGTTAATTAAGATAAATTACTTACCAGCTTCAACAACTGCAATGGCAGACATATTAATAATATCATCAACACTTGCGTTACGTTGTAATAAGTGAACAGGCTTATTCATCCCCATCATTATTGGACCAATTGCTGTTGCAGATGTTAATTTATCCATTAGTTTATAAGTTATATTTGCTGCCGATAGATTAGGGAATACTAAAACATTTGCACGACTTTGTAATTTACTAAAAGGATATTCATGTTTTAGAGTATAAGAATCAACCGCAGTATCAGCTTGTACTTCGCCATCACAAATAATGTCTGGACGTAATTTATTTACAAGTTCAGCAGCATATCTCATTTTTTTTGATTCTTCATGCTGAACACTACCAAAATCACTAAAAGAGAGCATTGCAACTTTTGGTTCTATATCAAATTCTTTTACAGTATCAGCAGCTAAAATTGCGATATGTGCTAGTTCATCTGCTGTAGGATTTATATTAACAGAAGTATCTGCTAAGAAAAAGACTTTTCCATTTCTGATTAAGATGTGCATCCCAGCTACTCTGGTAATTCCTTTTGCCACTCCAATACATTCTAATGCTGGTTTTATAGTTTCGGGATAGAAAGCTGTTACACCACTAATTAAAGCATCAGCCTCTCCAGTTTCTACCATCATTGACCCAAAATAATTTGGTCGACGACTCATTAATTTTTCGGCTATTTCTCTTGTAACACCTTTTCGTTTTCTTTTTTCATAAAACTTATTTGCATATTTTTCAACTTTTTCACAAATCTTGAGGTCGTGAATCTTAAATTTTTCAACTTCAAAACCAAGTTCAATAATTTTCCCTTCAATCACTTCTTTTCTTCCAATGAGTATTGGAAAACCAATTCCCTCTTCGGCAACTGCATTTGCTGCTCTAATTATACTCTCATTTTCTCCTTCTGGATAAACAATTTTTTTTGGATTTTCTTTTGCTTTATGAACCATTAATCTAATAATCACTTGAGAGAATCCAAGACGCTCTTTTAACTCTTCTTCGTATGCATGCCAATCATCAATTGTTGTTCTTGCAACTCCACCTTCAATGGCTGCTTTAGCTATTGCAGGTGCAACCTTCCAAAGTACGCGTGGATCAAATGGCTTTGGAATAATGTACTCTCGACCAAATGAAAACTCTTCACCACTATATGCTTTCTTAACAACATCGGGTACTTCTTCTTTTGCCAAATCCGCTAATGCCATTACTGCTGCCATTTTCATCTCTTCAGTAATAGCTTTTGCTTTTACATCTAAGGCACCTCTAAAAATAAATGGAAAACCTAACACGTTATTTACTTGATTAGGATAATCGCTTCGACCTGTAGCCATAATTACATCTTTGCGCGCTTCAAGTGCATCAGGGTAGGTAATTTCTGGATCAGGATTTGCCATTGCCATTATTATTGGAGTATCAGCCATTCCAGCTACCATCTCTTTCTTTAATAATCCTCCCTTTGAAAGTCCAAGAAATGCATCTGCACCATTAAGAGCCTCTTCAAGTGATTGAAACATTTTCTCTTGCGCAAAAGCTGCTTTATACTCATTCAAATCAGTTCGTCCTTTGTGGATGTGTCCTTTGGTATCGAACATAGCAATGTTTTCTTGCTTCACACCTGCAGTAACATAAAGATGACTACAAGCAATTCCAGCAGCACCAGCCCCCACAACAACTAAACGCAAATCCTCCATTTTTTTACCAGCAATTTCAGCAGCATTAATTAATGCTGCGCAAGAGATAATTGCAGTACCATGCTGATCGTCGTGGAAAACTGGAATATCCATTGTTTTCTTTAACTCACGTTCAATCTCAAAACATTCTGGAGCTTTAATATCCTCTAAATTAATTCCACCAAAAGTGGGTTCCATAAGTTGCACAGCTTTAATTATTTCTTTAGGGTCTTCTGTTTTTAATTCAATGTCAAAAACATCGATATCGGCAAATCTTTTAAAAAGCACACCTTTCCCTTCCATCACTGGTTTTCCAGCAGTAGCACCAATATTTCCTAATCCAAGAACAGCTGTACCATTTGAAATAACTGCAACAAGATTACCCTTAGCAGTATATTCATAAACATCTTCTGGATTTTTCTCAATCTCTAAACATGGATCTGCTACACCTGGAGTATAAGCAAGTGAAAGTTCACGAGCCGTATAACACGGCTTTGTTGCAACAACTTCTATTTTTCCTTTTCTTCCTTCGCTATGATATTTTAATGCTTCTTCTTTTGTTACACTCATTGCTTTATCTCCTAAAGTTTATATTCCATAGTTTAAAAATTGTAATTATTTAATTAGGAACAAAGAAGAAATAATCGGATTAAAAGATTTTATTAGTGCGATATAAAAAATCTCATATTATTAAATACAGCAAGTATTGCTCTACTTTCTTTTCAATTTTTTAAATTTGCTTCTTTTTATTTGAACGAGAAGTGCTCCAACTGCAGCAATTGCTAACCCAATTCCTTCTTGAAAAGAAATATTTTCATCAAGAAAATACCATGCTAAAACAGCAATCTGAATTAGCATTGTGCCGTTGATTATGCTCGATTCCATTGCAGTTAGTGAACGAAGAGTTACATTCCATAAAGTAAATGCAAAAGCAGTATTAACAGCTGCTAGCCAAAATAAAAACATCCAAGTTTTAAGACTAATTGCAGGAAATCCATCCATCGAGATTCCAATAGTAATTAGAATTATTGCACCAACTCCCATACTAATAAATGTAACTACCAACGGACTAATATCTTTGCTTCTATTAATGTCCCTTCCAATTACTGCAGCACCTGCATTTGCTAAAACTCCGACAAACATTATTGTTAATCCAATACCTTGATTTCCAATTAATGAAATCGGGAAGAAGTATGTGATAATTCCAACAATAAATAGAGCTGAACCAACCCATTGGAGAATTGACGGTTTTTCGCTAAGTAAAAATATTCCCATAACAGCAACAATTAGAGGTGTGAAGTTGAGCATTAAGCTTACAGTAACAGAAGGGAGCAATGATAACCCTAAAAATTGAGCACCTTGTGTAAAAGTGTAAAAAACAAATCCTAAGAGAATTAACTTTTTCCAATGAGATACTTTCAACTCTTTAATTTCATTAATATACCTTCTCTTTGCAATAAATGGAATGAAACAAAAAAACGCAATTATGTAACGCAACCCTGCATATGTTATTGGGGGAATTTCAACTAAACCCCACTTAATAATTATGAAAGAAGTTGACCATAAAAATGTAACTAACAAAGCTTGGGAAATAGAGATTACGTGAGTGTACTTACTTTTATTCATTTAGTTTTTCCTCAGCCACTCTTGAATTTTTAACGAGGCTTTCTTCATTGATTGGTCTCTATGATCACCTGACTTTACAAGTATAGAACCAGATTGAGCAATAGATTTACCATTGGACAAAACAAATATCCTTTGATAACCACTTCCTTCTTCTCCCAAAAGTTCTTTTGATATCTCTCCATGCAATTCACCAATAAATGTTTCTTCACTTCCATCTGGAAAGAGAATGGCTATTGCACTCTGGAATTTAGCACCACGTTCTTCATCGGGAATATTTTTAAGTCTTTCTAATAATTTCAAACTCCGGTCATCATCTGTTCCTTCTGACCAACGAACAGTTTTTACTCCTGGAAATCCATTTATGGCATCTATTGAAAGGATTGAATCTTCACCAATAATAATAGAATTCTCTTTTGCCCCAACTGCTCTAACTTTAATAAGTGCATTTTCAATAGAGGTATTTCCAGTCTCTTCAATATCATTAATTTCATTTTTGTCAAGCGGAGTAATATCAAACCCAAGTTTTAAAAATCCTTTTGTTAACCAATCTACTTTTGTTCTATTCCACGTTGCTAGTATAATTTCCATATATTTCCTTTAAAAACAAAAAACCGACTCTCTCGGTCGGCTTTTTAATCTACTACTTAAATTTCCATTATTTCTTTCTCTTTATGAGCAACCATCTCATCGATAGTTTTGGAATGGTTATCCGTTACCTTTTGAACATCGGTTTCTCCATCGTGCCTTAAATCCTCGGAGAGTTCTTTATCTTTTTCCATTTTCTTCAGCCTATCAATGGCTTGGTGTCTAATACTGCGCAATGATATTTTTGCATCTTCTCCAAATTTCTTTGCTAATTTACCTAAATCCCTTCTTCTCTCCTCAGTTAATTGAGGTATTGGAATTTTAATATTAGTTCCATCATTTAATGGATTAAATCCTAAATCTGCTGTTAAAATGGCTTTATCAATTACTCCAACCATATTTTTATCCCAAGGTGTAATGGATAAAGTATGTGCGTCTAAAACTGTAACATTAGCTACTTGGCTAAGTGGAGTAGGTGTTCCATAATAATCAACTCGAATTCCATCTAATAATGCAGTAGATGCTTTGCCAGTTCTAACTTTAGTTATTTCTTGTCTAAACGCATCAATAGTTTTATCCATTTTTACTTTAGCTTCTTTTATAACTTCGTTCATTAGGTAGCCTCATATATTATCTTAAAAATCAATCTTTTCTCTATTTAAGTTTTAATACTCTAGATTAATGTGAAACTCGTGTTCCAATGTTTTCACCCAAAACAAGTTTTAGCAAATTGCCCTTCTTGTTCATATTAAATACAACAACAGGTAAACTATTTTCCTGACATAATGATATGGCTGTTAAATCCATAACACGTAATCCTTTATTTAACACATCCTTATAGACTATAGAGTCATATTTAATTGCATCACTATTTTTTTCTGGATCAGAATCATAGATTCCATCAACTCTTGTTCCTTTAAATACAGCATCAGCCTCAATTTCTACAGCACGTAAAGCTGCAGCAGTATCTGTACTAAAATATGGATGTCCTGTACCAGCACCGAAAATAACAATTCGCCCTTTTTCAAGATGTCGCATCGCTCTTCTACGTATAAACGGTTCTGCAATTGCTTGCATTTCAATAGCAGTCATTAGTCGTGTGTACATACCATGATTTTCAAATGCATTTTGAAGAGCAATTGCATTAATCACAGTCGCCAACATTCCCATTTGATCACCAGCAACTCTATCGAGCCCCTGTTCTTCAGCGTTTAAACCACGATAAATATTCCCACCACCAATAACAATGCAAACCTCCACACCGTAATTAAGTACCTTTTCTACCTCCGCAGCAAAATAAATTAACATTTTAGGATCGATACCTTGTCCCATGTCACCCATTAGTGATTCACCACTCAGTTTTAACAATATTCTTTTATACTTTAGTTCTTTTTCCATAATATGCCAAATATAATAAAAAAAAAGGTCTTATTAAAAATAAGACCTTTATGAAAAATAATTTATTTTGTTTCGTCAAGTGTATGATACCGATAAAATGCTGTAAGATTAACATCAGTAGAATTTTCTTTATTAAAATCTACAATTACATCTTTAATAGTTTTGGCATTATCTTTAACATATACTTGATGAATTAAACAAACTTCTTTGAAATACTTATTTATCTTTCCTTCTGCAATTTTATCAAGCATTTGCTCAGGCTTGCCTTCTTTACGAAGAACTTCTTTGTAAATATCTTTCTCTTTTTCAATTATTTCTGCTGGAACTTCATTGCTAGTTAAAAACAAAGGCTTCATTGCAGCGGTTTGCATTGCAATATCTTTAAATACAGAATCTAATTTTTCCGCATCAGTATTTGCACCATTTTCAACACGTAATAAAACTCCTAATTTTGCACCTGAATGGATATAATCAACATATTTTCCATTTTCAGTTGTTTCAAGCACAAAACGAGATATTTCTATTTTTTCACCAATTTTACCAATAATGGTTGATAATTCTACTTCAACTTTCTTACCATCTAATTCAGAGGCAATTAACTCTTCCATATTTGCAGGTCTATTAGTAGTAATTACTTCAAGTATATAATTTGAAAAATCTACAAAATCGTCACTATTTGCAACAAAATCTGTTTCAGAATTTATTTCAAGAATAACACCAGTTTTACCATCATCAAGAACTATAGTTAAAACAATACCTTCATTTGCATCTCTATCCGCTCTTTTAGCTGCAACTGAAGCACCTTTTTTTCTTAATATTTCAATTGCTTTTTCTAAATCACCATCTGATTCTACCAAAGCCTTTTTGCAATCCATCATTCCAGAACCAGTTTTATCTCTTAGTTCCTTTACTTGTGATGCTGTAATAGCCATAATAATTATTCCTTATATTTTATTCTTTCTCATCTTTTTTATCTTCAGCAGGTTTTACTTCATCAGGTTTTTTCTCTGTGGCCTTAACCTCTTTTGGTTTCTCTTCTACTGGCTTTGCTTTTTCTACAACTTTTGGAGTAGCTTCAGTTTTAGGAGCTTCTTTCACTTCTTCAGTTTTCTTAATAGTTCTAGCTACTTTTTTACCGGCAGAATCAAATTTAACTCTTCTTACTTTTGGTTTACCATCTGACTCAATTTTTGCTTCAGCTTCAGTTTCTTTTTTAATTCTTTCATTATCTGCAGCTCTTTCAGCTTTAAGTTCTTTAGCTTTAACTTGACCATCCAATACAGCTTGCGACATTGTACCAACAATTAGTTGAATTGAACGTCCAGCATCATCATTTGCAGGGATAATTGAATCGATTAAATCTGGATCACAGTTTGTATCAACAATTGCAAATACTGGGATTTTTAATCTTTTAGCTTCAGCTACTGCAATAGATTCTTTTTTAATATCAACAATAAAAAGTGCACCCGGTAGTTTTGTCATTAATTCAACACCACCAAGAACTTTTCTTAATTTATCACGTTCACGTGTTCTAAATAGTCTTTCTTTTTTTGTTATTTGATCAAAAGTACCATCAGTTTCCATTTTATCAATGGTCTGCATTCTTTTAATACTTTTACGAATTGTAGAATAGTTTGTTAACATTCCACCAAGCCATCTTTCGCTAACCCAGTTGCTATCACATTTTCTTGCTTCATCTGCAACAATAGTTTTAGCTTGTTTTTTTGTTCCTACAAAAAGCACAGATTTTCCTTCAGAAACTATTGCTTGCAATCTGTCAGCAGTTTCATCAATAGATAATTGTGTTTTTTTAAGATCAATAATGTGAATCCCATTTTTTTCCATAAAAATATATGGTTTCATTTTAGGATTCCAACGGCGGGTTAGGTGACCGAAATGCGCACCTGTCTCTAATAACTGAGTTAATTCAACTCTAGGCATAATAATACTCCTGTTTTTCTTCTACTTTTTTCAACTTTGCCTCAAATCCATTTTCATGTTGGACACAGGGGGCAAATCCAAAAGTATGATTGATTAATAAATGTAAATAATAAATTATACCGACAACATTGGTTTTAGAAAAATAGGACACATGTATTGTCGGTATATAATAACCCAATTGTGGGTTCTGTACAAATTCTTTATCTCTTTGAGAATTGGAATTTTTTTCTAGCTTTTGGTTGTCCGTATTTTTTACGTTCCACCATTCTTGGATCTCTTGTCATTAAACCTTCAGCTTTTAACGGAGGCTTAAAATCTGCATTAATATCAACTAACGCTCTTGCAATTCCTAAACGAATAGCTTCAGATTGTCCTGTAAAACCACCACCATTAACATTTGCCAAAACATCGTAAGAGCCTAATGTTTCTGTAATGTTAAAAGGCAATAATATATCATCTCTATTAGTTTTTAGCGGAAAGTATTTTTCAACTTCTCTTTTATTTACTGTAACTTTTCCTGAACCACTTCTAAGAATAACTCTTGCAGTTGCGTTCTTTCTTCTTCCGACATAAATTTTATCTGTCATTCAAATTCCTCTACTTATACACTTAGCGTTTCTGGCTGTTGAGCTTTATGTGGATGCTCGTTGCCTGCATAAACTTTTAATTTAGTAAATAGTTGTCTACCCAATCTATTTTTTGGTAACATACCTTTTACAGCTTTTTCAATTACTAATTCTGGTTTCTTTTCCATCATTTGTGCAAACGATGTAGTTTTGCCAGCACCTGGATATCCAGAGTGTCTGAAATATGTTTTTAGTAATTCTCTTTTTCCAGTCATTTTTACTTTATCAGCATTAATAACTATTACAAAATCACCAGTATCCATGTTAGGTGTAAATATAGCTTTATGTTTGCCACGTATCACTGTAGCAACTTGTGTAGCTAATCTTCCAAGAACTTTATCTGTAGCATCAACAACGTACCACTTCTTATCCGCATCTTCCGTTCTTATAAATCTTGTTAATTTTTCCTGTTTCAAATCTAATCCTCCAAAAGGCACATTTCTAATTTTACAAAAGAGTACAAAAATAACGCTATTAATATTTAATGTCAAGAATTGTAAAGTCTTTTATTTTACGAAGATAGATTTATTATTGGTAGTTTTATCTGTATCAATATAGAATTGAAAATATATCTTCAGGCGAAGTTAGTTTGTTTAATTTTTCTTTTAATTCTTTGTTTAGTATTGCAAGACCAACTTTAAATGAAGCATTCATCCATCCAAAGCCTTCCTGAGTTATGTAATCGAATTCGGTCCCTACATTTCCATATTCTGCAAAGACTTTATGAGTTTGTAAAACAACATCATATTTTTCCGGAATAGTTCCATTATAATCAACGGCATTTTTTACAATTGTGTATAACCATTTATATGCTAGTCTTTCAGCAATCTCATTGTATCCGTAATTATTTAGACCTTCCCAAATTAAAATTTGATGTGGTGCCCAACCGTTTGGATAATCCCATTGTTTTTGAGGTCGTTCATCATTTATAATTCCAACGGATTTTTTAGATGAACCTGCAATTCCACCTGCAAACTCTAAAACTGGTAAAACATTTTTTATGAGTAAATCTGCCTGAGCTTGAGAAGCGATTTTTGCCCACAATGGATAAAATGTAGTTGCACTTTCAAAATATGTTTGTTCATCTTTTATAAAATTATAATCAAAGAAAAATCCTTTTTCTTCATTCCACATTAACCTGTTTATAATCACTTTTCTTTCCTCAGCTTTACTTATCCATGTTTCACTAAGTTCAATTTTATTTTCATAAGAAACAAAATGATTATCAAATTCATTTTTGATTATTTCTGCTATATCAATTTCGTATTTATAAAGCAATGAATTAAGATCAACAGTATTCAAGTGTGTACTTATTTTATCGAGCCTATAAGATGTATCATGCCCTGATTCTCTAATACTTCTATCATGTTTAATGTATTCTTCAATTTCAGGATCAATAATTTCTCTATTTAAATATTTTCTGTGATATTCTCTAACTGACAGTCCTAATTTTTCTGCAAATGGTTTTAGTAGAGAATCAAAATGAGTAAGCTCAGTTTCTGGAGGTAATCCAATTCCATTACCATAATAACGACTTAATCTGTTCTTAGTTAGTTTTGGTTCCTGCATCCAAACAGTTTTATACTCTTTTATGCACGCATTAAGTAATTTTCTAAGCCACTCTTTGTTATTAGAATTTTTAGATAAATTGTTATACACAGAAGAAGTGAGTGAAGTTAAAAAGGGTGGTTGTGAACGAGTTAAATAATAAGTTCTATTAGCGTTTAGTATTTGCCCATAATGTTCAATTTCATAAACAAAATTATCTGCCATAGCTTTTGCAAGATCAATTCTCTCATCAATTATTAGCCCCAAAGATTCAAAGTAACTATCCCAACCATACATTTCATTAAATCTTCCGCCTGGTACAACAAAAGGAACTCCCTCAAATTCATTGTTTCTATTTTTTTCTAATGCCAAAGAAACAACCCCTGGTTTATTATTCAAACTATAAACATACTCAGGGGTTATTGTTATAGGGAACTCTATAACAGAAATATCAATTTCATTTGTTTCTTCAGCAATTTTTTTATAATACTTAAAAGCAGTTTTATCTCCATTAGGAACGTACAAGTAATACTTGTCTTCTTTTGTTTTTGTGTCAACAAGCGATTTTACTAAGCCAGAAGCATCTATTCTACGTGTAAGCCCATCCCAATAATAATCCTTTATCATTCGGTTTAACCGATCTACCGGTTTTTCAAAAATATAATCAAAATTAATTTCTGCAGTTTCATCTCC
Organism: uncultured Melioribacteraceae bacterium; assembly: GCA_965370315.1. Taxonomy (GTDB): domain Bacteria; phylum Bacteroidota; class Ignavibacteria; order Ignavibacteriales; family Melioribacteraceae; genus 1-14-2-50-31-20. Next base: position 32,162 of record CBDUTO010000009.1, on the reverse strand, counting down.
ATTTTTCTTTGCAAGAGTTAGTTCTTGTAGAAAGTTTGATAGAAAATATGTTCCTCTAATTTCAACCGTTGTTCCATCAACTGCTGTTGCGATAAACAATTTTGGACCTTTGTCCTCGATTGTAATTTTTTTATCGTTGTCTGTATCTTCTTGTTTTAGTAATTTTTCAATGTTTATTTTTAAGTTCAAAATTAATTTCATAACAACAATTTCCTACCAAATTATTTATGAAGTATGATGTTCAATTCCAAATTTATCCGATAGTTTTTTATATGGTATTAACATAAACGCCAATAAAACTATTGGAATTAACGGAAAAAAGAAAGCATTATGAACACTGAAATTATGTGAGAAAAGTCCTATTATCATTGAACCTGAAGTTCCTCCCAATGCAGAGAAAACAATTATAAGTCCTGTCATAGAACTGTGTTTACTTTTTTCAAGTTTACTTAAAACTATTGAACAAATTGTTGGATAAATTGGACCAAGGAAAAACCCAACCATAGAGAACACAAAAGCCATAGGCGGAGCTTGATACCAATAACTTGGTTCTGTTGCAGTTAAATCTATTGTTTGAATTAGTATTAGAAATGTTAGCAAAAATGCACCTACTAAATAAAACAATTGAATTTTTAACCAAGAAAAATATTTTGATAAATAACCAGCTAGAAATCTACTTAAGGCAATGGAACCAGCATAAATACTTAGGAAAGAAGCTGATTGAGCTTGAGATAGCTTAAATATTTCTCTATTAAACGTAGGCAACCAAGTACCAAAGCTTTGTTCAATCATTACATATAAGAATGCACATATCATAAAGACCCAAATCATTGGGTATTTTAAGAGTGTAAACATTTTAATAAAACTCGAACCTTTTGGTTCTTTTTCAGTTTCCTCTTTAACTTGACTTTCATCTATTTCAGTAAAGAGCATTAAAATAAGTGACAACACTGATAAGACAGCAATTACCCAGTATGTATTATTCCAGTGGCTAACACTAATCATAACTGAAAAAATTAGTGGTCCAATTAGTGAACCTGTCATGAATACTCCTTCAAGTGTATTCATAAATCCTGTGTGTTCCCGTTGACTTTTTGTAATTAATCCAACCGTAGAATAAACAGAAACTTTCATAAGAGCAAAACTTGCACCTGTAATCATATATAAAACAGGAACTGACCAATACTCGGTAATTGAAGCAATTAGCATACATCCAAAGGTTATAGCAATAAGTCCATAAATCAATGTTTTGCGATAACCAAATTTTGGCACAAATGAAGCCAACAGAAACGATACAACCATTATAGAAAGATCTTTGAATGCCTCCAAAGTTCCTGCAGTTAATCTGCTTACATTGTAATCTTCTATAACTTGTGCAATTACTATTCCTACAGTATTTAAAAGAATTGCGAGAACAAAATAACTAAGGAATAATGAGATTTTGATTTTCATCTTTGACATATGAGAGGATATCCACATTGTGATGTATTATATAGTGTAGCACAGACTTTTATCCGTGCTACACTTTACTTATTACAAATTAAGTATAAAGTAATTTAGAAATCTACAGTTAAAGAAAATCTAAGCGAACGACCAAAAATTGCACGACCGTTTTTAGCTAGAGGATCGCGTGGATCACCTTCTGTTAATCCTTCTGAGTCTGTTATGTTATCGCCACTAAGATTAAATGTTAGACCACTTAATGTTGATACATTAATACCAAGATTAATTTTAGTAAATGGATCTAACTGATATGTATTACCTCTATCATTCCAGCGTGAACCAACATATCTAACTGCTCCATATATTGAAGCATTTATGTTGTTACTTAACTGAAAATTATAACTTGGTGCAAGACGCAATTGCAAATCAGGTTGACGCCAGATTGAGTTTCCAACTGTTTCTGGAGCTTGAGCCGATTCTGTAATTTCTCCATTTTGAAATGTTCCAAGAAATCTCACTTTTAATGCTCCAATACTTAACCCACCATCAAGTTCTGCTCCAAATGTTCGTGTATTAAGTGATGCTGCATCCCATGCAGAACCTACACCACCATCAAAAACATCAACTGTGTTGTAGAAACCTGTAATGAAAAGACTAAATATGTCTTGTTCAAATTTAACACCCAATTCAAATTGATTAAATATATTTGGTGATACAGTTCCTTTTACAGATGTAACGTTACCATCAGCATCTTTAACTAACTCTCCGCTTTCTAAATTATAGAGATTTTCTCTAATTTGGTCAAAATATGGAAATAATGAACCTTTAGAACCACGAACAAAAACTCCAAAATCTTTATTTACTGCATAATTAATAGCACCAGTTCCTGCCCAATCGCTACCATCTAAATTTGCAATTCTATCAGTTATACCATCAGGAAGTGCACCGTGATCTAATGTGAAATTGAGTGCATAAGTATGATAACGTGCACCAAGATCTATTCTTAACTTATTTGATAACTGCCATGAATCAGCAACATAAAAAGCTAATGTTCTTGCATCACCTGCTTCATAAAGCCCATAATTCCAACTTCCACCAACATCATCAGATGAAACATCTTTTATAACATCACCATTTGTAACATTTTCAACAACAATGTGGTTTCCAAGTGTCCAAAAGTCTTTTGAAGACCAAAATGCTTGATATGCACCAACAGTAATATTATGATTTTCCAATTGTTTTGATATACTTATGTCGTTAGTAAAAGACTCTATTTCCTTTTCAACTACCCAATGTCCATAGCTTTGAACGTAACCTGAAGTAAGTGTTTTACCGCCAACTGTTTCTATTGATTTACCTAGTTTTGCTGATAAATCAGCAACACTCATAGCACTACCGTTTGGTACAAAGCCATAAGTATTAGCATCACCTGCTGTGAAAGAAAGATTATCTCTTACTGTCCAGCCATCACCCAAATCATAGTCAAGATTTAATCCACTAACAACACCTTTCCATCCACGACCATTTGAAAAATCGAAATGAGAGCTATCACCCTGAGCATTTATTTGTAATGTTCTAAAGCGTGTAGCATTTCCAAGTGGAGAAAAAGTACCAGGATCATTACCTGTTCCTAACGCCATTGGTAAAACCCATTGACCATGGTCATCAGTTGCACGCATAAACCCATTAAGAACACCATTATCAAAAACTTTTGTAAGCTGTACTGTAAATTGTTGTCCTTTTTCTGCAGTAAATTCAGTGTTTCTAATTCCTGGTGAAGCTGTTGAATAACCACCAACCATATAATATAATTTTTCGGAAATAGCACCACTTAAAACCGCATCAACTCTTTGAAGGTTGTAATCAGAAGTCGTGTACTTAACTCTTCCTTTAGTTTGGTCTGTTCCTTTTTTAAGAATAAAACTTGTAGTTAAACCAGCTTCACCATTAGAAAACACAGAACTTGGTCCACCTTTTAAGGCTTCAGTTGATGCTACTGTTTCGTCAATACGAAATATCGTACTTTGCTCAAAAAACGAGAGTGATTGAGTTCCGTATATTGGAGCACCGTTAATAGACATTGTAACAAAAGGAGCATCTCCACCAGAAGGCAAACCTCTCACCATAATATTAGCACCTGCAACACCACCAGAACTTTCAGACCAAACGCCTGGAACCAATTCTAAGACAGCAGCTGTACTTGGAGGAGCTAATTGCTCAAGTTCTTTAGGAGAGATTGTAGTAATTGCAAAACTTGCATCTTTCTTTTTAATACCAGCACCACCTGCAGTACCCGATATTACAACTCCTTCCATTTGTAAAACATCTTCTTTAAGTATAAAGTCCTGAGTTACAGCTTTGCCTGCTGTTACACTAACTTCTGCATTACTTTCGCGATAACCAATTATGGTAACCCGAAGAGTATAATTTCCCTCTGGAACATTTTCAATAACAAAATTACCATTAATATCAGAAGCTGCACCTATTGTTGTCTCTACTATCACAATATTTGCATATAATAGAGCATTACCCTTTAAATCTGTAATCTTACCTGTTATACTCCCATTATTCTGAGCAAATATTAAGAGTGGTACTAGAAAAAGAAATAAAGTCAGATTTTTGATTTTTTTGTAACTGTTAGTAATCATATTGTACTCCTTGTAGTGAAAAAACAATGTGAGAAAAAATTAAAGATAATAATAATTTTCAAATTAGTAAGTCAATATATATGCCAAATAATAAATTCAAATCAATCAAATAATAGGTACCTGTTTAATTATTTTTTCAGTGAGTTGTTTATTAGAATTCCTGCAAAAAAGAATCTGTCATTTCCTCCAAAGGAGTGTCTTTAGCAGAATCCGTTTTTGTGTGAACTCGTGTAAGAGCAATGGTGTTAACTTAAACAATTGTCACTAGCTCAGTGCACCGTATTCCGTGATGTTTTACACGGGAAGCATTCGGGAATGATAGTGAAAAAAATATTTCCTTAAGTTAACAGTATTGCTGTAAGAGTCCCTTTGGGGAAATCTTGTTAATTGTAGGAGATTTCTTTTCAGATAAAAAACATCGGAAGAGAATTAACAAAATGCAAAACTGTTATTTTTTAATCTCTATTTATATATTTGGGTGAGAAAGAGAAGAGATAGCAGACACAGTAGTCTTTTGATGTTATCATACGTACAACATTGTTATCATTTTGATAAATTTATTTAGTTATTTTAAACCAAGTTCTTTACATAACCGGTGAAAATTTGAGCGAGCTATTCCAAGTTTGTTTGCTGCCTCTGAATCTGTTCTACTATTATTACGTACAAACTGGACAAACCTTTTTCTAAATTCATGTTCTGCATCTCTTAAATAAGGAACTTCATCTTTGGAATAAATTGGTAATGTGTAACCTCCAAAAGCACCTTGATTTTTAATGCCTAGTGCTGCTTCAACTTCAGCAATACCAATTAAATGAACGCCCATTAATACAAGACGTTGTACCACATTTTTTAACTGACGAATATTACCAGGCCAATGGAACTCAGACAAAAATTTTAAGGCTTCATCAGTTATTTCTGGTTTATAGACGTGGAAGTTGTTACAAGATTTTTCCATAAAATTTTGTAACAACAGATTTAAATCATCTTTACGTTCTCTTAATGGTGGTAGTAGAATATTTAATATATTTAATCTATAATATAAGTCTTCCCTAAACAAACGTTCATGCATTAACAGTTCTATATTTTTATTTGTTGCTGCAATTACTCTAACATTAACTTTATAACTTTTTTTTCTGCCAATTTTATCTATTTCACCAGACTCTAAAACCCTTAGCAACTTAGCCTGAGCTAATAATGGTAGTTCACTTATTTCATCAAGAAAAATTGTTCCATTATTTGCTTGTTCAAACAAACCGGCTTTTGCCTCTTTTGCATCTGTAAATGCTCCTTTTTCGTAACCAAATAGTTCACTTTCAATTAAGTCATTTGGAATTGCTGAACAATTAACAGTAATAATATTTTCAAATTTTCTTTGACTATAATAGTGAATATTACTAGCTACAAGTTCTTTTCCTGTTCCCGTCTCACCAAAAATTAAAATGTTTGCATCTGTTGTAGCATAGGTTTTGATTAAACTTTTAATAGATTTCATTGCTGAGGATTTACCAATCAACGAATATTTTTTTAACATTTTTTCAATGTTATTCTGCAATTTTGATTGTGAACTATTGTGTTCCTTTCTTAAAACTTCTTTTTCAATTTCAAGTTTCCGTTTTTCATAAGCATTTTTAATTGCTAGAATAAAATCCGTTGGTTGATAAATATAATCTAAATCTGTTGGGTTTTTTGTTCCAAACCAAGAAGCACCACTTTCAATTAAGTGCATAGCAAATTGCAAATCTGATTGGTTAATTGTCATTTTAGTTATTACAATCACCTGAAGTGTTTTATCAACTTTTTTTATTTGCTCAATAAGTTCTTCGCCTTGTAAGCCCCCAGATATTTGATAATCAAGAATAATTACATCAAAAAGATGTTTGTTATTTTTAATTAGTTTAAGTGTATCCTTTCCTGAGGAAACAATATCTCTTACACACATCATTTCTTTATATGGCAGTAAGGCGGCTTCTATTCTTTGAACATCAAACTCTTCATCTTCTACTACTAAAATATTAATTTTTTGTTTATTCATGAGTTTTCAATTTAATTATGAGGAATTTGAATATGTATTGCTGCACCTGATCCATTATTATAAGCGTCAATTTTCATACCGCAGCGGTTACAATTTTCATAAGCAATATAACAACCATAGCCTGAATTTTGAAATTTACTTTTTGTTGAAATTTTCTCCACAAATAGTTTCTTTACACCATCTTTATTTGCTATTAAAATCTCCTTGTTAAAACCAGCACCATCATCCTCTATAAATAGATTAGAAAAATTTTCTGTTTGCAAATACTCTGTTTTTATTAATATAGTTGTATCTCTATCTTTATTATGATCTATACTGTTCTGCATTAAAGGCTCTAATATTTCCCAAATTACATATTCGTTTATGTGTAGAATTGGCATTGAATTATCAAGGTCAAGTTTAAATTGGTATTGCTTGTTTTCCTTATAAACCCTAAGAAAAACATTTTCTACTAAAAACTTAATTATTGAGTTTAAATCTGTTTTGAAATTAATATTCCTAATCACATTATTTGGAGGGTTAAAGTTCTTCATATCGTAAACAACTCTTCCAACAAAATTTGTATATTTTATAACTCTATTTTTTACAACATCAAAATTATCAGTTGAAAGTGTAATTATATCGTTTTTAATAAACCCCATAATCTTTTCGGCTTTATGTTGGGCATGGTAAATTCTCTTAGTAAATAAAGCTTCCTTCCGCTCTTCAATTTTTTGAGTTAGTTGTTTTTCTCTCTGGCTATAAAGTTCAGCTTGTATTTGATCCCGTTCTCCTACAAGAAAAGTTGTTATTAGAAACATTAATAGAATACTAAATAATACTAATGCTGAAAAAATTGCTCCCGTTTGATCTGTTGAATTGGTAATCATTTTCATCATATCTGAAAAGTCTGGAATTATTTTCATATATACAGAACCTATAACTTCCCCTTTTACAGATAGCGGTACAAGTACATGAAAAATTTTGGATTTTTCTTTTACGTTAAGAATAGTTTCATTTTTAAATAAATTTTCTCTCGATTCTAAAAAAAGATTTTTAGCTTTTTCTCGATTTAACAAACTAGTTTCGGTTTGATATTTTTGCAATACAACGTAGTTATATAGCGATTTTCCATTATCAATATCAATTACATTTTCCCCATCATAAAAAAGCAAACAAATATCTTCTATGTTTTTATAAAGCTTTTGCTGTGTTAAGATGAAATTTAAAGATTCAATTATAGCGGAAAAATCGGATTGATTTGTTGATGAAAAATTATTGCCTTGCATTAACAGTTCCAAAGAGGTTGTTGTTAAATCGGCAATACGTTCAGCTGTATCCCAGCGATAGATATCAACTGATTTATCAATTAGATTTTTTGTTGTGCGAGTATTTACATAAGAAAGAGTAATTTGAGAAACACTTATAATTACAATTAAAATGATAAAATGATAAAATTCAAATCTATATTTTTTTATTCTATTTAAAAAACTCATGTTTTTACCAATTTTATTATTTGTCTTTTTTAGGAAAATTAGAAATATTGTCAATTTTAGTTTGGGCTAATTTTAAGGCTTCATCAACACTCATTTCTTTTTTTAAAGCTTTGTTCAGATAAAATGATAATATATCAGAAATTTTTGTGTAATTGTAATCAGAAGGTCTATTCAAACCATTTTCAATTATACTTTTAAATTTTAGTAATCGAGGATATTTATTAGTTATTTCGCTCTCAGTATAAAAAGATTTAAGTATTGGCAAATAAGAACCTGATTGATAATTTAACTCTTGAATTTCTTTTGAAAGTACAAATTTTATAAATGTAATAGCTTCGCTTTTTACTGTAGAATAATGAGATAAGATAAAGTTCCAACCACCAATTGCTGATGTAGATTTACATAAAAAACTCTTTGGTAAAGGAGCTTCTTCTAATAAATGTGACTTACTAGTAATTTTGGAAACAAGATTTGAGTATTTAATCGTTGTAGGCCATCCTCGATAAAATGGGATATCATTTTTTATAGCATATTCAAAAGACATGCCTTCGTCAAATTCGGTTATATCCACAGGAGAAATTTTATGCTTGTAGATTAAGTCAACTAATTTTTGTGTGCTTTCAATTGTATGAGAATTATAAACACTAAATTTCCCCTTATTATAAATGTTTTCTATACTGCCAAGCATCTCTATGAAATTGCAAATTAAACCTTCATAAGCATCACCTTGAAAGACATACAAAAATTCTTTGCTTAAATTTTTGTTCTTTAATTCTATTAGTTCATCCCAGGTAATGCCCCTTTTTAGTTTTTCCTTTATTGCTTCTGCATTTTTAAGGTTTTCTATTAAATCTTTTCTGTAATACATTACTCCTACATCTATAAAAAACGGAATAGCGTAGAGTGAATCGTTACAGAAACAAGTGTTAAGAGCTTGAGGTAATAGAGCATTTAGTTCTTTCTCTGAAAAGAAAGAATACAATGGTGCTGCCCATTTTGCAAACCGTGGCACCCATATTTGGTCAACTGCAAATATATCAATTCTACTATTACGACTTCTAAGAGTTCTAGCTATAAGTTCCTTTCTTTTGTTGGTTGTAAAATTTTCAGTTGGTATATCTACTGGAATTACTTCTATTTTTCCTTCATATTTTTGGTTGAAAATTCTTATTAGTTCAATATGTGCATTCGTAATATTATCTGCAAAATATACCTTTGCAACTTTATTATCAGTAGTTATAAATTCATTCTGAAAAGGAAATATATAAAATATTACAGAAGTAATAATTGCTATAAATATTAAAACATAAATTAACCAGTTGGGAATATTACTCGTTGTTACAATGGGTAGTGTAGTATCATGTTCATTTTTGAATGGGTTCATATTTCCCCTATTTTGTATTAACTATTATTACTTTGGCGATATAGAAATTTCATGTCTATCTTTGAATTAAGGGATTTCTCACGAAAAACATGTTCAAAATGACATTTGAAAAATCCGAAAACAAAACCATATTTAACATATCTCTAGTGAATATGCAATATCTAAAGTTGCTGGATTAATATAAACATTAAGTAAATAGTTAGCTATTAAAACTAATTTATTCTTAAAACATGTTTCCCTTTTTCAACCATAAAAGACTGTTCCCCTAAGGGATGAATGATTTTTAACTGAAAAGGCATTGTACACACTACAGTTATGCTGGCAGATGAATTTTTATTTTCACGTTCTTCACAGATTACAGAAATAGTATTTTTACCTAAAGTTAGATTTTCCACACCATGTCTATCACTTCGTCTTAATCTCCATACAAGGGTATTCTCTGCTCCACTCGGACGTAGTCCCATTACATTTTCAAATAGTAATTGGATAGGACCGCAACCTGTCCATCCAACAAAATCTGCTTTGGCTGGATTACCTGGTGCAAAATGTTCAGGAGCATAATTTTCATATACTGTTTTGGTTTGTTTAAAAACTTCATACATACCCACTAAATATTTTTCAGTAGCTTCTGCAGCAAAATCTTCATAACCATACCTTTCCAAGCCTTTAATAACAACATTTGTTGGTGCCCATACTCCCCCATGCCAATAATCGCCATACTCATGGTATTCTTCTTCGTCAGCGGAAAGAGTTGGAAATACATTTTTTCGCCAAAACTCATTTTTATTTTTTAAATGAGCCACTAATTTTTGGGCTTGGGCTTCGGAGGCAATGCCTGCAAGAAGAGGCCAAAAACCTCCAATCGTCTTTTTCTTAAATTGTTCGCCATTTGCCAAAACGTCATAATAGAAACCGTCTTCTTCATTCCAGCACCATTTGTTAATGCGTTCGCCGATATTTTTTGCTTCATTCCGATAAAAATTTGCCTTTTCTTTTTTATCCAATTCATCGCAGATAATGGCGAGATTGTTATACATAATTACCATCTGTGCCGACATTTCCACCCATCCTGCACCCTTTTGTGCAGGGCGAGGTGTGTTATCCATTCCACTACCTAAAGGTGTATTCCAGTAGAGTTTGTGTTCAGCAGATTTGGATTTACGACCATTCAATTCCCAATCTCTTGCTGCCGGATCGCCATCGCGGTTAAGCCACTCGGCGTATTTATCCAGAACGGGAAGAATCATTTCGAAACGTGATTTGTCGCCAGTAATGCGATAGGATTCAACTTCAGCCCAACTGAATAATGGTGGATTGATAGTATTTTTAAAACCTTTCTTAGAGAATAATCCGCCATCATGATCAAAATGGATTAGTTTCCCATTTTTTTCTAGATACTCTCGTCCAATAAATCCGCTTTCTCGTTGCAGACAGTAGAAATTATCCAGAGATTCGATAGCTGGAAATACAGCGTGACCGTAACGGGCAAACATCATCATAAAGATGGTATCCCACTGGAAAATGTTTTCGCTGAATGCTTCATCTAACCAATTAGAAACTAAGGGAGATTCTGGGATTGGCTTTTTAAAACCACGAAATGCAATTTCCCAGCTTTTCCAGTACATGTCAATCCAGCCCGGATTATCACTAAGAATAGGACTGGGCAACTGATCTTTTGTTTCCGACCAAATAGGCAACGGTTGAGGAATATATTCCTTTTTAGAAAAATGTTTTCCAAATTCTTGTGCATTGCCAATGGTACTAAAACTAAATGATAGCAGTATAATTAACATTATTTTTCGTTTCATAAATTTTCTCCAATATATTTAACGACTTTGCCGTTACAATTATTTACTGATTTTTTTTGACTAATAAATAAGCGTTTGAATAGAATGAGGTAAAATTGTTTCTTCAACAGCCTGCTGACCAATATATAATTTGTATGTTATTTCTTTATCACTCTGATTCATTACAACCGTTGCGATTTTCCCATCTTCGTTAATAAATGAAGTACTTAACAGATTAATTCTATTACTGGATGTACTAATTCTTTTTGCATTAGGACGAATAAATTTTGAGAAATGACCAATGTAATAATATGAAGGAGTGTATATTAATTCTCCATTTTTAGTATCCGCATGAATAGGAGCAAAACAGAGATTATTTACATGATTTGGACCTCCTGTATCGTTTAACAAAATATTCCAATCTGTCCAGCCAACTGTCCCTTTATTAAAATCATTTATCATTGATCTGCCATAACGTTCTGCGTTGGGGAAGTATTGAAGTTTTTCAGCATTAAAACTTTCTACGCAACCCTCAGTAAATAATAATTTTTTAGATGGATACAATTCTGTAATACTTCCAAGATTATCGAACATCTGGGCTCCACTTGTCCATACTTCATACCAGTGAAAACCAATGCCCCATGCATATTTAGAAGCTTCGGGGTCACCAAAAATAGTGTTAGCTCTATTGTTTATTAGATCTCGGTTATGATCCCAAACCACAATGTTTTTATCCCCAAGTCCCTCTTGTTCCATTATTGGTCCTAAATAGTTCTTTAAGAAATCTCTCTCTTCAACTGCCGTATAAATGCAAGATTCCCACCTTTGAACTGCCATTGGTTCGTTTTGAATAGTAATTCCCCAAATTGGCATACCTTCGTTTTCATAAGCTTTTATAAATTTTGTATAGTACAACGCCCAGGATCTATGGTACTCAGGCAATAATTTACCACCTTTCAGCATATTATTATTGGTCTTCATAAATGCCGGAGGACTCCAAGGACTTGCATATAAAGGTAGTTTGCCTCCAGCCGCTTTAATAGCTTTTTTAATTAAAGGAATTCGATGTTTTCTGTCATGATCAATATTAAATGTTTTTAATTCTTTATCCTCATCAGAAACATAGGTGAAACTACCGCTGCTAAAATCACAACTGTGGATTGGAGTTCGTGCTAATGTATAACCAATTCCTTCTTCTTGGTCATAATAGGCTTTTAAAAATTCATCTTGTTTATTTTGGGGTAATTTTGCAAAAACTTCTGCAGATGCGTCTGTAATTGATCCTCCAATTCCCCAAAAAGTTTGGAATGTTTTGTTCGGATTTACAAATAAATAAACTTGTGACTCTATAGGTTGCTCTGCATTTTCGAAAACTTTTTTGCCTGTAAGTGTTAATCTTAGATTTGTATTATCGGCTGTGGTATAAACTAAAACATTTTTACCATCAACTGAAAAATTTTTCTTCAAAGGTTCTTTTTTTTGCTTTTCAGTACATCCAACAACTAACAGAACTAAAACCAAAATTGTAATGATATTTTTCATTTTTTCGCTCACCTTAAATTAATCAAGAAATAATTGAAAGATACTAAACATCTTTCGTGCCAATATTTTCAAATTAAATTAAGTACTTTCTCGAAGATATTGTAGAGCCTATGAGTAACGAAATTATTGTTTAGCTTAACCTAAGCGAGAATCAAATTATTGCAAGAGTTCAGTCGGAAGATAATAGAACAAATACTTGGCATATAAATTGAAGCACGAAGCATTTGAGTAAGTTAAAATAATAACCAATAACTAAGAGAAATTACATGAAAGAGAAATCAACCAATTCAGCTTATCTATATCTTATTTCGTTTGTTGTTGCACTCGGCGGTTTCCTGTTTGGATATGATACTGGTGTGATAGGTGGTTCGCAGCTCTATTTCACAGAATATTTTAACTTAACATCTGGCGAGCAAGGCTGGGCTGTAAGTAGTGCATTGTACGGATGTCTGGTTGGAGCTGCAATGGCTGGCTATATGGCAGATAAGTTTAGTAGAAAATATACACTTCTATTTTCTGCGTTTCTATTCTCACTCTCTGCTTTGGGTTCGGGAATTGCAGATACATTAACTTTGCTAAGTATCTTTAGAATTATAGGTGGAGTTGGAGTTGGTATTGCATCAATGACATCACCAATGTATATAGCAGAAATATCACCTCCAAAGCAAAGAGGACAGATGGTTACTCTTTATCAATTAGCAATAGTATTAGGGTTCTTCATTGTATTCCTTGCAACATATTTTATTGGTGGCGGAAGTGGAAATGAAGCTGTTGCTGAAATTCATCACCACAATGTTGAAGAAGGTTGGAGAGTAATGTTTTGGTCAGAGCTTATTCCAGCAATTGGATTCTTTGTCTTTCTTTTCTTTGTACCTCACAGCCCTCGTTGGTTATTGTTAAAATCACGAAAAGAAGAAGCACAAATAGTTCTTGCCAAATTGATTAGTGATGAAGATGAAGTTAATAAAGAAGTAATGGAAATAGAAGAATCTTTTCAAAAGGGTTTAAAAAAATCAAAGCTAAGTTCTCTCTTTGTAAAAGGTATGGGGTTTGTTTTATTCATTGGTATTGCACTTGCGGTGCTACAGCAAGTAACGGGAATAAATGCAATTCTTTATTACGGTGCAGAAATATTTAGTAGTGCTCTCGGTTACGGACCTGAAGATGCATTAAAACAACAATTGTTATTAGGTGCAGTTAATTTAATATTTACTTTTGTTGCAATATTTACAGTAGATAAATGGGGAAGAAAACCATTGCTTTTGGTTGGTTCACTCGGAATGTTTGTTAGTCTCACAATACTTGGACTTTCTATTTACTTACAAAAATTAGGAGTAATTTCTTTAGTAGCAATTTTAGCTTTTATCGGGTCATTTGCTCTTTCGATGGGACCAGTAGTTTGGGTGATGTTAACAGAAATATTTCCAAACAGAATACGAGGAGTTGCAATGTCAATAGCAGTTGGTGCAATGTGGTTGTTCAACGCAATTGTTGCAAATACATTTCCAATAATAAACAGAAGCTCTTTCAACAATGAAACATTCAATGGTGCTTTACCATACTTTATCTTTGCATCATTGTGTGTAGTTACATTTGTGTTTGTTTGGAAGTATATTCCAGAGACAAAAGGGAAATCTTTGGAAGAGATTGAAGAATATTTAAAATAAGTGTTCTTATTTTAAATTTCATTTGTAAAGAACTTTAACTAAATATTCTATATAAGATAAAACGTTTAACTAATTAGAGACTGTACGTTTTTCATGGCTTATATCTGTTTTAACAAACTGCAAGTTTTTTCCAGTTAACTTACATTATGATAAAAGTGCCTAAAGTTATAAGTGAGCTAAAGTTCTGAGTTAGAAGTGCCAAAAATTGAAGTAAAGCATTGACTATGTATAATACTTCAATATCTTTAACTTTAGTTCACTTTTCCCAAAGGGATACTTTGGCTAGGCACTTCAAACTAATAACCGCACCTTACTTATCTCGCATCATGTGATAAAAGAAATGTATTTTGATGACCATACTATATATTTAATTTAGCTCACTTATAATACGCTAAAACTGTTTCTGGGAACATATCGGTTATTATTAAAAAACCGTCATTTAATTTCACTATTCCTTCCCAATTACTACCTTTTTTACTTTTTCCTTTTGATATAACAATTGGGGTCTTTGTTGTTCTTATAATTTTACCATCCAAAATCTGAAATTCGAGAATTTGTTCAATTGCTTTATCCTTCTCTTCTTCACTTAAATTTGGTTTAAGCTTTTCGAACTCCCCGGGATAGAAATAGTTAATTGCGGAAAACTTTCCGCTTGAGTCAACACATGTTGCATCTGTAATTCTATATTCTATATTTGGAAACGTAATTTTTTCAACGTCAGTTAAACTTCCATTTAGTTTTTTGGCAAATGGGGATTTATTAACATTTTCACCATTAGCTTCATGAATTGAAAAAACTGAACCATTATTAGTCAGAATTGTCTCTTCACCCATGTTATGAATTCCAGTCTGTGATTTTATTTCAATTTTTGAATCTGCATTAAGAGTGATTTTTTTTTCTTCAAAATCTATTTTGCCCTTTACAACATAGCTTGTTGATTCATCTCCACTTATCGATTCAATAGAGACATAAAGTGAATCATCAACAAATGCTATAGCTTCATAACCAGAGCCTCTTCTTTTTCCTATTTCGTCCAAACCTTCTGCAATAAAATGGATTTTCTCTCCCTTAATTGGAGTTTTATTTTCTCCATTTAAATAACTCTCAATTCGCTCTTTGGGAATAAAATACACGGCACCATCAAACTCACCATCCCATTTATGTGGAAATTGTGGTAAGATAATTAAATTATCATTGTACCAAGTAAGACCTGAAGCCTCTAATTTTCTTTCAGCTAAATCCCCTTCCATTTGGATATGGATTAAATTAGAGGAATTTTCTAAATTTTCTTTTTCACCTTGCGAACAAGATGCAATAAAAAATGAAGAAATAACTAAAGTGCTAACAACTATTAATATACGTTTCAATATTACCTCAATTATAGTATAAATTATTTCATTATTCTGATATGCAAATATATATTTAAATTGGCATAATTTGATAAACAACAGTAGTTTTAAAGTTAAAAGATTTTAGGAAATGATATGAGAATAATAATTGCTGGTGCTGGTGAAGTAGGGTTCCATCTTGCAAAACAATTATCGAATAAAGAACACGATATAACAATAATTGATTTAGATGAAACTCAGATTGAGAAGTCTAGTTCAGCTAGTGATGTTATGTCTATTCGTGGGTCTTCAACCTCCATTAGGATTTTAGAAGAAGCACGAATTAAGGAAACTGATTTAGTGGTTGCTGTTACTTCTAATGAATCTGTTAATATTACTACTGCTATTTTAGCAAGAAAACTTGGTGCTAAAACGACTATCGCAAGAGTAAGTAGTGCAGAGTATATTGCTGATGAGAATCTTGATATGATTAAATCTCTCGGAGTTGACTACCTTATTTATCCAGAAGAGTTAGCAGCAAAGGAAATTGTGAAGCTTATTGAACATTCTGCCGCAACAGATATTGTAGATATCGAACGTGGAAAACTCTCTATTGTTGGAATTAAAATTGATGAAAATGTTCCAGTTCTAAATATGACAATGCGAGAGATTTCCGAGCAATATGATATTTCATCCTTTAGGGTTGCAGCAATTCACAGAGGAGCTGAAACTATAATCCCAAGTGGAGATAATAGATTTAAACTGAAAGACCATGTATTTGTAATTACAACTCAAGATGGAATTGATGATGTAATGGAAATAGTTGGAAAAAATGAAAAGGGCATCCAGGATTTAATGATCCTTGGCGGTGGTAAAATTGGAAGAAAAACAGCTAAACTTCTTGAAGATAAATTTAATGTGAAGCTCATTGAATCCAACAGTGATAAAGCTATTGAGTTAGCCGATTACCTTCGCAAAACACTAATTATTGAAGGTGATGGTAGAGATTTAGATCTACTGGCTCAAGAAGCTATAATAGATATGGACGCTTTTATTTCTGTAACCGAAGATGCTGAAACAAACATTATAACATCGTTAATGGCAAAACATCTTGGAGTTCAAAAAACAATTGCACAGGTTGATAATAGTGACTACGTTCCACTAACTCAAACAATTGGACTTGATTCATTAATCAATAAAAAATTAATTGCTGCAAATGTTATCTCGAGATTTATAAAAAAATCGAATATTATTTCTTCCCTCTCATTACCTGGATTAGATGCAGAGGTTCATGAATATTTTGTTAAGGAAGGAACTCCTATAACAAAGCAAATGGTTAAAGACTTAAAGCTACCAAAGAATATAGTGTTGGGTGGGTTCGTTAGAGAAAACAAAGGTTACATAACTGTTGGAACTACACAATTTAAAACTGATGATAAAGTTGTAGTTTTTGCATTACCAGAAGTAGTAAATAAAATAGATAGCTTTTTCAATTAGATGATAAATTACAAAGTCATATTAAATTTTCTTGGATTCTTGTTAATCCTTAATGGAATTGCAATGATGTTCGGAATTCCATTCTCTATCTATCATGGTGATGACGATATCTACTCACTTCTCTTTTCCGGATTAGCTATCTCTACTGTTGGGTTTGTTGCTTATTACCTTACCAAAGATAGCAACAAAGATATCAAGAAAAGAGAGGGATATATTGTTGTTACTCTTGGCTGGTTAATCATGTCGCTATCTGGTTCAATACCTTTTATTGTTCATGGTTCTATTCCATCATTTACAGATGCATTTTT
This sequence comes from uncultured Melioribacteraceae bacterium, assembly GCA_965370315.1. Taxonomy (GTDB): domain Bacteria; phylum Bacteroidota; class Ignavibacteria; order Ignavibacteriales; family Melioribacteraceae; genus 1-14-2-50-31-20. Next base: position 15,051 of record CBDUTO010000009.1, on the reverse strand, counting down.
TGAAACAATGTCTGGATTTACAACGACAGGTGCGTCAATACTAAATGACATTGAGGCTATGCCACACGGACTTTTATTTTGGCGTTCATTCACACAGTGGCTTGGTGGAATGGGTTTCATTGTCCTTTCCCTCGCAATACTTCCTATTTTAGGAATTGGTGGCATGCAGCTTTTTGTGGCAGAAGTCCCTGGACCCACAAAAGACAAAATTCATCCACGAATTAGAGAAACAGCAAAAAGGCTTTGGGGAATTTATGTTCTTTTAACTTTAGTTGAAGTACTGCTACTTTTAATTGGTGGAATGGATTTATTTGATGCAGTGAACCATTCTTTTACCACTATGGCTACTGGTGGATTTTCAACTAAGCAAGCTAGCATTGCTCATTTCACTTCCCCATTTATTCAATATGTAATTATTATTTTCATGTTCTTAGCAGGAATGAACTTTTCACTTCATTACTATTGGTTACATAGAAATTTTAATCCAATAAAAAAGAATGAAGAGTTTAAATTTTATTCATTTTTGATTATTGCATTTACTACTCTTATTGCTTTTGGAATATTTTCACAGGGTAATCTTGGAGTTGAGGAAGCCATTCGTAATTCGTTATTCCAAGTTGTATCAATGATTACAACCACTGGATTTATAACTGCTGATTACGAATTGTGGGGAGTGTTTTTCCATACACTCTTTTTCTTAATGCTATTTATTGGTGGTTCTGCAGGCTCAACTGGTGGTGGAGTTAAAGTTGTACGTCACTTATTATTAATTAAAAATAGTGCTTTGGAGCTTAGGCGTTTAGTTCATCCACGAGCAGTAATTCCTGTAAGATATAATAACAGTAGTGTTAGTAAAGATATTATTTTTAACATAATGGCTTTTCTTTTGTTCTACCTTGCAATTTTTGTTACTGGAACTATAGTAATGACATTAGTTGGTCTCGACTTCCTTACAGCAATGGGAAGCGTTGCTACAAGCCTTGGTAATGTAGGACCAGCTATCGAAGGAGTTGGACCTACAGATAACTTTGCACATATTCCAGATATTGGAAAATGGATTTTATCATTTCTAATGTTACTTGGACGCTTAGAATTATTTACTATTTTGATTATCTTTTCTCCATCATTTTGGAAAAAGTAACAGAGTTAAATATTAATTGTGAGAGCAAACTAAAACCTTAGAGGTTTTAGAATTCAAAAATCTATTCGAATTTAGAGATCACGAATTATCAAAGATTTATATATTACTAAAAAACCTCTAAGGTTTGTTTTACAGGTAAAGACATGAAAAAAACAATTCAAATATTTTTTATTCTAATTTCTCTTTTAACAATTACCACTGGACAAACAGTTTATGTTGCAGAGTCGGTTACTGAACAAAACGAACCGATAAATGCTCACAACTACTGGGAAGTTGAACCTTGGGGAAAATCTCTTTTCATTATACTTGATAATGAAACTCAGGATATTGAGGGAAATATTGTTTATCTATTTATAGATAAATATACGGATGGGAAATATCAGCCATATGATAGCAAATCAATAAACATTGAAGAGAGTACAAGGCGAATTAAATATGATTATAAATTTTCCGAGACTGGAAAGTATAAATTGTACTACATAAATGTATCTCAAGAAAATCTAGCATCAACTGTTGTTACAATTTCAGAAAAGGCGAGAAAACATAGTACCACTGTTAAGCGAAGCAACTATTATGATAATGTTAAACTCATCTTTTGTGAAAAAGTTTTAGTTGGTGGTACTCCAATTGGGATAACCAAACGAGCATCGCTTAGAGAAAATGGTGGACAGATTTATATAAAACTCACAAACTTCTCTCCACTTAAATCAGAAGTTATTCTTGTAGATTTCTGGAGAAAGGAATATCGATCATTTGAATATGATGAATATCTAGAATCAAAAAAATTCAGAATTGACCCAGAATGGAAAGACACATATTTTAAATATAAATTCCCCAAAGCTGGTGAATATAAAATTGTAATCTATAATCAGGAAGAAGTTCTAATAAAAACTGGTTATATCAATGTTTTAAACTAGGAAGCAACATGAAAGGAATTATTTTAGCTGGCGGTGCTGGCTCACGCTTGTATCCAATAACAAAAGTCTATAGCAAGCAATTAGCTGTAATTTATGATAAGCCCTTAATTTATTATCCACTCTCGCTACTTATGCTTGGTGGAATTAGAGAAGTACTAATTATTTCTAACGTAGAGACAATTCCACTCTATAAATTATTGTTTGGAGATGGTTCACAAATTGGAATGACAATTGAATACGCAGTTCAAGATGCACCAAACGGAATTGCAGAAGCATTTACAATTGGCGATGATTTTATTGGCGATGATTCAGTTTCTTTGGTACTTGGAGATAATATATTTTACGGGAAATTAGATTTTCTGTACAATGCATATGAAAATTTCAAGAGTGGTGGAACTGTTTTTGCCTACAGAGTAACTGATCCAGAACGCTACGGTGTTGTTGAATTTGATAAAGATAATAAGGTAATTTCATTAGAGGAAAAACCAGAAAAACCTAAATCAAATTTTGCTGTTCCTGGAATTTACATTTACGATAATTCTGTTATTGAGATTACAAAGAATCTTAAACCCTCAGCTCGTGGTGAACTTGAAATAACAGATGTAAATAATATCTATTTAAAAAATAATGATTTAAATGTTCAGCTCATTGGTCGTGGTGTTGCTTGGTTAGATACTGGAACTCCAGCATCACTCTTGCAAGCCTCAAATTTCTTTGGAGTAATTGAAGAACGCCAAGGATTAAAAGTTGCATGTATAGAAGAGATAGCTTATAAAAAGAATTTTATTAATAAAGATGAGTTGCAGTCTTTAATTTCCGAAATGCCAAATAGTTATTATCGTGATTATTTAATACGAGTGCTTAGTGATGAGTCATAAATAGCTTATATATAGAAACATTATATAATATTTTAAAATAATTTTTCAACATTCTTAGATAGAAAAAACGATGAATATTCTCAGAATTATTATTATTAGTATACTAATCAACTCCACACTTTTTTCACTTACCCAAGTCGATAGTTTAAAACATCTAATTAAAGACAGTGATCCCGAGCAAAGAGTTGAGTTATTAATTGAGCTCTCTAAGAAACTTTTGGAAAGGACACAGTATTCAGATGCTCTAAAATATGCTGAGAATGCAATAGATATTTGTAACGAAATTGAAAACGAGAAGTTTAAAATTCAGGCTTTATCTATTATTTCTAAAAGTTATTTATTATCTGGGAATGTTTCTGAAGCGCAAGTCTATTGTGATTCCCTATTAAATTTATCGAATAAAACTAATTATAGATATGGACTAGGCTTAGCTTACCAAACTAAAGGGACGCTATATAGTTTATCTGGTGATTTTGAATCTGGACTTAATTATCTGGATAGCTCTTTGCAAATTTTAACCTACACTAGTTTCCCATTAGAAAGAGCAATTTCATTTCAAACCATAGCAACCGTAAATTCCTTTCTTGGAAATTCAGATACAAGCCATTACTATATTCAACAGGCAATGGATATTTTTAAAGAGCATAATGCCACCTATAGTTATGCTATACTAAAATTAAACAAAGCTCTACTACAGGGTACAACACTTGGACAATATGAAAGTGCAATTGATAACGCAATAGCTACTTTACCTTTTTTTGAAAGAGAAAAAGACACAGCAAAAATATCAATGGCGCACAGCATAATAGCTAATGGCTACGATGCAATAGGAAATTATGAGAAAGCTATAAAGTATTATCTTGAGGCAATTTCAATAAATAAACACAGAAATCCCCTATACCTTGCAAACTATTATAATAATCTGGGCGAAGTTTATAAGCATAAAAACAATTTTATTGATGCATATAGCTATTATCATAAGGCACTTGTCATATTTGAAAAAATGAGTTTGAAGGAAGGTATTGTTGTTGCCAAAAACAATATTGGTGAATGTTTAATAAACCAAGAGCAATATGATAAAGCCTTGCAATATTTCAAGGAATCCCTTGCAGGTGTTAATAAGGAGATGGACTTTTACAAACAAACTATTCTTTATAAAAATATTGGTATTGTATATTTAAATAAAGCTGAATACAACAAAGCAATTTCATATTTTGAAAAATCTATTAAATCTGGAAACCAAATTAAACTTCTTGAAGAGGTCTATCCAGTATATAAATACTTAGCTGAAGCATATAAAGAGAAAGGTTTCTATAAAGAAGCATATTCGAATATGATAAACTACTCTGAGGGGAAGGATACTTTTCAAAAGCAGAGTAATGCTGAAAGATTAACCAATGTAGAGATTAAATATCAAACCGAAAAAAAAGAAAAAGAGATTGAGCTTTTAACACAAAGTCAGGAGATACAAAATCTTCATATTTCAAACCAACAAATTATTACAATAGCGTTGGTTATTCTCCTTATTCTTATTGGTGGAATAGCAATTTTATTGCTAAAGCGAAATAAGGATAAAACTAGAATCAATCTTCTACTAGAAGAGAAAACTAAAAGGATTGAAAATTTTGCTAAAGAACTAAAACTAACTAATATTCAGTTAACTAAATCAGAAGAAAATTTAACAGACTTAAATGCCACTAAAGATAAATTCTTTTCAATAATTGCGCATGATTTAAAAGGACCATTTTTCTCACTTCTTGGTTTGTCAGAATTAATGTCTGAAGAAACAGAAACAATGAGTAGAAATGAGCTTAAAAGTATGAGTGAAAGTATTAATGAAGCTGCAAAAAACGTTTTCGCTCTTTTAGTAAATCTTCTCGAATGGGCACAAACCCAACTTGGAATGAATAAAATTGAGAAACAATTCTTTAATTTTAATGATCTCGCAGATGAAAACTTAAATATTTTTAAGAGCAACTGTAAACAGAAAAAAATTAAATTATATAGCGAATTAATTAAAGATTCTCAAGTTTATGCTGATAGGAATATGATTAATTTTGTTCTTAGAAACCTAATTAGCAACGCTATTAAATTTACAAATAGAGATGGTGAAATATTCTTAGAGAGTAGAAAAGAAAAGAATAACTTTGTTGTGAGTATTCGTGATACTGGAGTAGGAATAAGTGAAGAATCTCTTAAAAAATTATTTAGAATTGAACATGTTTTTTCTACAACAGGAACAAATAACGAACATGGCACTGGACTTGGTCTAATACTAGTTAAAGAGTTCATCGATAAAAATAATGGTGAAATATTTGTCAAAAGTGAAGTAAATACTGGAACAACATTTACTTTTAAATTACCACTAATTTTAAGTAACTAAAAAATAGATCTGTAGCATCCAGTTCTCATTTTTTAAGAGAATCTATTTTTCACTGGATTATAAGTTTGCATGATTATTAAACAGAAACTAACAACTATATCTGTTTAATAATCTACCACTCAACATTCTCTCGCTTAACTGGCATCGTCATACATCGGCACCCACCACCACCTCTAGATAATTCAGAACCTGGAACTGTAATTACAAATTTCTTGTGGTTCTCTAGTATTATTTTCATATCCAAAATATCAGATGAGTTTAAAACATCATAACCATTTTTATTTAATTCTTCAACAGTTCTTTCGTTTCTACCATATCCCATAATTTGCCCAGGTGCTAAAGCGAAAAAGTTTGCGCCACTATGCCATTGCTCACGCTCCTGTGTCCAAATATCTCCTCGTCCACCACAATTCACGGCTGTTAAAGGAAGTCCAAGTTCACCAAGTGCTTCTAACAAATCCCTCCGTTCTAAAATCGATTCTACTTTACCGTTATCAATAGTGATATGAATTGTTTGAAAATCATGTCTGTTTTTAATTACAGGCTCATAAATCATACATTGATCTTTATCAATGAGAGTAAAAACCATGTCTAGATGAATAAACGATTCAGGCTTAAGTGGAAGTTCTTGAATAATTACATGACGTCTCTTACCTTGTTCTTTCAATCTTTCAAGAATCAAGTCAACTCCTTGTGAGGTTGTTCTGGCTCCAACACCAATCACGATAATATCTTCACGAGGTATTAATACATCTCCACCTTCTAACGTTATTTTACTATTATAAAATTTGCTGTTTACTGGATTAACTGTTTCAGCTTTCAGTTCAGGATGATAATCAAAAATAGCTTCCATAATTATTGCTTCGCGCATTCTAACATTGCTATTCATTCTTCCAATTAATACTTTGTCTCTGATAGTAATTGAAGCATCCCGAGTAAAGAAAAAATTATGAAGTGGTTTAAGTGAATACCTCTCATTACTAAGATATTTTGTTAGATTATCTTTTACTAAAGGAACCCCTTCAATTAAAGATGTGGCAAATTTCTCTGCAGGTAAATCTAATAATTGTCCTTTTAAGTCATGAGTATTTTCATTTTTGCAAATGCTTTCTATTAAACTACTCTTTGCTTCTTTATTCTTAGATATTTCAGACAAAAGGTCTGTAACCTCGTAAACTTTCGTGAATCTACTAAGAATATTTTTAAATGAAGAATATTCCTCTCCAGCCACTGATAGATTTAGAATATCACTGTAGAGAGCTCTTTCAGCATTTTGTGGAGTCATGTTTTCAATTTCACGACCTGGAGTGTGAACTATTACTCCTTCAATTTTACCTATTTCTGATGTTATATTAACAGCCATAATTATACATTTACACTTAATTTTTATACATTTTTGAATGTGAAAGTAATTATTTGTTTGATACTATCCAAATTATATCGTATAAAACACTAAAATGTTTTTGTTGAATTTACCTTATAAGAATTGTATCAGACTAGATATAAAAAAACCTCGAATGTTAAAAACATCCGAGGTTTATTAGAAATAATTATTTATCTATTTCTTAAATTCCAAATACAGCTCCAAATTCTACAGAAAAGTAGCTACCATCCATATTGTTATACTGTAAATTACCATCTAAAGTTATGTTGCCTATCTGATAATAAGCTCCACCACCAAGACCTAATCCAAATTGTGTATCAGAAAATGAATCCGTTGTTGAAGTTCCATTATAAATGTTATATGATGGATAAGAGTAACTCATAAAATGAAATCCTAATTCAGCAGATGCATATGGTGTAAATCCACCTTGATCTCCAAATGAATATCTACCACCAAACAATACAGGTACAGTTGAAAGATTTCCATCCCAACCATCATAGCTCCAAGTAACATATCCAATAGTACCTGTCAAATCGATATTCTCATTAATACCGTAGAAAAATGTACCATTTAGTCCAAATCCAGTATTAGTACCAGTTTGAGGGAATGCTATAACTAATGATGGTTCAACTTTCATTACTCCTTTTTGAGCAGATGCAGTGCCAGCAAACAACAATACAGCGATAAATAACAGTGCCATTTTTTTCATTTTTTTTCTCCTTTTGACAAGCTCGAGGCAAGCCTTTTTAAATTAATGTTATAATAAGTAAAAACTATTCATACTAATTTAATATTTTTATTCGCTAAAAGATAATTATTCAATGAACGTGTGATACAAATCATCCTTAATAACTATAACGAGAATGTTCCAGTAATAGTTTGTACTTTTGTTGAATCTGTTCTTAAAGTTGTCATATCAATGACGTACCCACTTCCAGAAAAACTTCCACTTACACTAGTTGTAGAAAGTTCATCAATAGTTACAATTCCAGTATGCATTTCTACCATTACAGTGTCTGTTTGATTTGCATAAACTATATTACTTTCATCTGGGATGCTAAATGTACCAGTATTAGCTTCATTAATAGTTATTACAATTGCTATATCAATAACTTCTTCCCCTAAAGTCACCAATACTTCTTCTCCAGTATTTAGAAAACCTAGTTCTGCGTCAAAAGTTCCACTACTTGCTCCTGACATTATAAATTCTGCTTCTGCATTTGCACTTCCAGAACCAGCTGCTGGATCGTTTACACCACTATCTTCGCTACACCCTACAAATAGTAAAATTAAAATCATCAAACTTGTAATTAATTTTGTTTTCATGATATTTTTCCTTTTTTATTAATGTTACTTTAATTTTGTATTGTAATATATATTAAGTATCTCAGCTTAATTAATTCAATTAGAATTATCTGAATTTGAATTATTATTTGCATAGTTTCAGCTAGAATTGCAATTCTTTAGAGAATGCAAAACGTTTAATAAAAAGAAAAGCAAATCCATTTATAATGAATTTGCTTAACAAATTATCTTTTCCATTAAATCTAATTAGCCTAACTAATAATATTTCATCGTCAAAAGTACTATTTACTATAAACTAAATTATGGGCTAATCAAATTACTTCTACAAGTTATTTCAATAAAATCATTTTCTTTACATCAACAAAATTGTTAGAAGAAATTTTGTAGAAATATAATCCAGAACTTAAATTACTTGCATCAAAACTTACTTGATGAGATCCAGCAGAAATATTTTCATTCAGTAATAGGGCAACTTCTTCACCAATAGAATTGTAGACACTAAGTTTTACATTTGCTTGATTTGGAATTGCAAAACTAATTGTGGTGCTAGGGTTAAATGGATTTGGATAGTTTTGTGATAACATAAATTCTTGAGGAACGTCTGTTCCTATTTGTTTTACAGATGTTGCAACAGTCGTATACCCAGTATTTCCATAGTCTTTCCTATATTTTGGCCAAGGGCTATCTGCAAGGCCTGTGCATTCACTGTTATAAACATAAAGATAATCGTCAGCACCAAAAATTATGCTTCCGTCATTTCCAATAGTAATTGGCGAAGATGGAGAATACTCTAATCCCGTTTCCCATTTTATTGAACCATCGGAGGTATTAATGGCATAAAAAGTTGATTGATAACTTGTACTGGTTCCTCCAATATAAATGACATTATTGTCACCAACTGCAGCAGTTGTATTTAAATTTGAATAAACTCCCAAAATTTGGCTGAACTTCCATTTTTCGGTGCCATCTGGATTGATAGCATAAAAACCATTTTCTGTTGAATGTATATATATCGTTCCATCGATACCTATTACAGGAGATGACCAAAGGTATCCATCAGTAAAATATTTCCATTTTTCGGTGCCATCTGGATTGACAGCGTATAAGTTATAGTCTCCAGATCCAATATATATTGTTCCGTCAGAACCTATTGCTGGAGATGAATAAGCATATTCATCCGAATCAATTTTGATTTTCCATAATTCAACTCCATTAGAACTGATTGCTTTCAAATAAGTACTACGACTAGAAGTTACACTTAAGAATATAGTTCCATTTGCATCAATTGCTGGAGTACTATAATATGCAGTTCCAACATTCACATTCCATTTTTCTGTTCCATCCGCAGGATTAAGGGCTTGTAGTTCACCCATTGATGTAGAAACTATAATGGTTCCATCAGGTGCAATTGCTGGCGATGTTCTAATTATACCAACAGTTAAATCTCTACTCCATTTTTTTGTGCCATCTGGATTTACTGCAAAAAATCCACCTAAACCTGATGAACCAAAATATATTGTTCCATCACTACCAATTGCCGGAGCACTTGTAAGAACAGCACTATTGGTTCCACTAGAGTATTCATCTAATGCTTCGTAAATCCATTTTGTGGTCCCATCGTTATTTAGTGCGTTAAGATTACCATCTCTTGAACATGCATAAATTGTTCCGTCTGAAGCTATAGCAGGTGTATCTTCAAATCTGTTGCCTGCTTCAAAACTCCATTTTAAGCTTCCAGCTGTTTGGGCAATAACAAAGCTTGAAAGAACAATTAAAAGTGTTATTGTTTTTTTCATAATCTGTTTCCTTTTATTTTATGTTTTTATCTGTTTGTTCAACATTCTACTTAACAAGTAACATCTTTTTAACTTCCACAAAATTATTGGCTATAATTTTGTAGAAGTACAGTCCTGAGCTTAAATTTGTTGCATCAAAATTTACATTATAACTGCCAGCCGCAATATTTTCATTTAACAATTCTGCAACCTCTTCGCCAATGGCATTGTAAACATTTAGTTTTACAGCTGCTTGGTTTGGAATTGCAAAACTAATTGTTGTGCTAGGGTTAAACGGATTTGGATAGTTTTGAGCTAAAACAAAATCTGATATTTTCAAATCATCTTTTTCAATATCAGTTACGGTTGCAAAATATGCGTCTATTTCAGTACCATCAAATAGATACGATTGACCATGTGTTTCATAATCTGTGTACCAACCTTTTGTGTCAAAAAAGTGAAACTCACCTTCAGCAGCCATCCAATCTTCTGATCCGAAATCTTTTGTTTCAGATGTACCATGAAAGGAATTACCATTTGAAGTATAATTATATGAAAACTTATGGTATTCGTCCCAATCACTTCCATTCCAAAAAGATGTTAAATTCATAATCATATAGTTATTTGAATCAAATGTGATAGTAGTTTTCATATCATTTCCCCAATCACTTCCATTCCACATTTTACTTTCTTCATCTGTTCTATTATTATTACCATCATATTCATAAGTTATTGCAAACTCATTTTGCCATGCACCTTCCATTCCCCAATAGTGAGATTGCTCATAAGTTACATTATTATCAGAGTTATATTCATATGTTATTAATTCAGACTTGACCCACGTTCCACCTTGATCCTCTTCAAACAATTCAGAAATTGTATTATCATTTGCATCATAAGTAGTTGTCTCTTTTGTCTTAAATGTAAAGCCAAAATAGGAACCTTCAGATATATCAATAGATGTATTTCCAGCATATGTAATGGTACTTTGCTCAACGGTAGTCCAAGTTGTACCATCCGACATTTCCGATTTACTGCCGATTATTAAGTTCTCGCTATTGTATGTTAAAGAATATTTAAGGTAATCTTTCCAGAGACCATCTTCCCACATTTGTCCAGAACCACCAGTAAAATTTCCATTTACATCATATGAATAAGTCATACTCATGAAATCATTCCACGAACTGCCATCCCAATTTTGCCATAAATATGTTGACCAACTGTTATAAGATAGATTTGTGTATGTATAAAGATGTCTCTCTTTAGTTCCATCTTCTTTTGTAACAATAGCACTATCAAGCATTGATTCGGAATCTGATAATACTGGATTTAACATTTGGCTAAATAAGTTTATGATATTTTTGTGATTATTAACATCATATTTATTTGCATTTCTGGAATAACTTTCTTTTTGGGAATTCCCAAAAGTTGCTGATACTAGTAGTATTGAAATAAATAGAACTATTAATTTTTTCATTCTTTCTCCTAACTTTTTATACTATATAATATTAATATTGTAAATTATTTCCAAGTCTATTTTAATATATTATCATTGTTTCGAGATTTTATCTAATTTAGGTTGTAAATTATTACAAAAAAAATTATCAATTAAAGTATGTATAAGAATTTGCTAGTGTTTAATTATTATTTGAGCAATATGAACAAGAATTAGGCAACCATAATTCCTATTAGATTGGACGTTCACTTAAAGCATTATTGATGAAAAGCATTTTTAGCCGAACATATATTATCTCTATTTTACTAATTACTTCTGGAATTCTCTATTCTCAAAGCAATTATTCACAATCCACTATTGATGAACTAAACTCTCTAAATGGCAATGTTAAAAAAGCCGTTTCAGAAAACGACTCACTTGCAATAGCTCGTGCTTATTACAAACTGGCTTTAAAATATGATTATTTGGACGAGAATGATTCGTGTGAAATCTATTATAAAAAAGCTATTGTATTAGCTAAAGCTCTAAAGAATATAAGAGCCACTGCAATTATCTCAAATGCAATGGCAACTACACTTAGTGATAGAGGGCTTCATAAAGAAGCAATCACACTATATGATGAGGTTATTGAATTATTCTCATCTGCAAATGATACATTTGGCGCATCGGGCGTTATGCTTAATTCTGCATCTGAATATTTAGAAATGGGTCAATATCAAAAAGGGTTGGAAATATCTTTAAACGCGCTAAAATTAAGATTGGAAAATTCCGATTCCACAAATATTGTAGCATTTTATCATCAGATTGGGTCTATATTCAGATTAGTTGACAACAATGAAAAATGGGAAGAATACATTTTATTAGCTAATTCAATTGCAAAAAAAAATAAAAAATTTGGCGATTTTTACAGACGCATGGATTTGCTAAATGAACTTGGTGGATTCTATTTTAGCAATGGTGATGATGATTTAGCAAGAAAATACTACGATACCCTTTATATACAAAGCACCAATAAAGACTATTTAGTCGGCATAACAGCTGCAACTTCAAATCTTGTCCCCTTATTAAAAAAAGAAAATAAATTTAATGAGGCATTAGTCCTTTCTAAAAAGGCACTTGCGCTTTCTGAAAAGGGTGGGAAAACTTACAGAATAATCCATAACTTAGTTGAAACTGCAAAGATTGAAATAGTTTTAGGAAGAGAAAATGTATCTAAAGGACGACTAATTACTGCACAGAAACTTTCAGTTCAATTTAACTACCCCGATGAACTAATTTCAATTTATAAATTACTTTCAGAAGTAAACTCTAAAAAAGGTAATTACAAATTGGCATTTATCGATCTTTTAAATTATCAAAACTTGAAAGATTCAATTGAAGGTGAAAAAACTCAACAAATAATTGCAGAACTTGAAACAAAATATCAAACAGAAAAAAAGGATAATCAGATTGTTCTATTGAATGAAGAGAATCTGCGAAAAGAGGAGGAAATCACTTTTCAAAATAGGACTGTAATTGGATTAATTCTGATGGGAGCTTTCTCTTTAATTCTATTCGGACTCTTTTATTCACGAGCAAAATTAAAATCGAAAAATAGAATACTAAATATGCACCAAAAATTGCTTCGCTCACAAATGAATCCACATTTTATTTTTAATGCGTTAATTGCAATCCAAAATTATATTTTAAAAAATAAGAAATTTGAAGCCTCTGATTATCTTTCACAGTTTGCCTCTCTAATGCGAACGATTTTAAGTAGTTCCAGAAAGGATTTTTCCATTCTTCGGGACGAAATTGAAATGTTAAATTATTATGTTTCACTACAACAATTGCGCTTCGAAAATTCATTCAACTATGAATTAGAAGTTGACGAAAATATAGATACTGAAACATTAGAAATTCCTCCTATGCTTATTCAGCCATTTATTGAAAATGCAATTGAACATGGATTGCGAAAATCGATTGAGAATGAGAAAAACCTCCATATAAAATATATTTTAGAAGAGAATTCACTAATTATACTAATTGAAGATAACGGAATAGGAATTGAACAACGTCAGATAGATAGATCAGAGAAGAAGCATATATCTTTTGCAATGAAAATAACAAAAGAACGTTTGACGAACATCACTAATATTTATAAAGAAAATATAGATATTGCAGTTCGCGATTTATCAAATAATGAAAATAAAACTGGAACTGAAGTAAAATTTTCAATTCCATTAAAACTATTAAAAGGGAACAAATGATTAAAGCAATAATTGTTGATGACGAGAAAAACTCACGAGAAGTAATTGCAGAAATATTAAATGATTGTTTTGATGAAATTAAAATTGTGGCTCAGGCTGAAAATGTAAAAGAATCAATTAAAGAGATTGAGAAACATACTCCAAATCTCCTCTTTTTAGATATAGATTTACCAGATGGAACTGGTTTTGATATTCTAAAAAATGTTGAATATAGAGATATGAAAGTTATCTTTATTTCTGCACATCAAGACTATGCAATTCAAGCGATAAAATTTAGTGCATTTGATTTTATTTTAAAACCATTCAACAGCGGTGAACTTATTAAAACTGTTCGTAGAGTTTTGGATGAGCAGACAGCAGAAAACAATGCTCTCCGTTTTGATGCTATACTATCTAATTTTGGAAATTCTTTGCCTGAACTTAAAAAGATAGTTTTAAAGACTTCAGACAGAATATATTTAGTAAATGTAAAAGATATTATTAGGTGTGAAGCTGAAAACAATTACACTAATTTCTTTCTTGCAAATGGAAATAAAATAATGGTTTCCAAAACTATTAAAATATACGATACCCTACTTTCGGAGCATGAATTTTTGCGAGTACATCAATCGCATTTAGTAAACTTAAATTACATCCAACATTTCGACAAACCTGAAGGTGGAATGCTTGTATTAAGTGATAACTCAACAGTACCAGTGTCACATCAGAAAAAGTCACAGCTCTTAGAGTACTTTGCATCATTGTAGTATTTTGTTTCTCACTTCTCATCCTTTTTATTTATCTTTGTAAATATTGCAAATTTATATTTTAATAAACTTTAGCAGGGTTATTCAATGAAACTCTTTAATCCAAAAGAAACTCCAGAATTAGATAGATTAAGAATTGAAAACGAAGAGCTAAGAAATACACTCCACAAAGTTCTTTCAAAGCAGGATTCATCTACAAATTTAGAAAAGCAAATTTCTGAAATGACAGAAAGACTTTCTGAAATGGCAAAAGAGGAGCAACGCATTGAAGACTTTATTAAAAATGCTACTGATGATAAAGTTAATAAATCGAAATCAGTTTTTGAATTAAACAAACAGATTGGTGAATTAGCTCAGGAAAAAGAACAATTAGAAGAGAATATCAAATCTGTTGAGAACACAAATAGTTCTTTACTTCAAAGGCACGAGACAAACGAAGTAAAACTTTCTGAATTGTCTTTGTCAATTAAAGAGAAGGAGAACGAGCTTTCGTTATTAATCAAAGAAAAAGAGAATGAACTATCCGAACTTGAGTCTAAAATAGATAAATTAAATAGAACCGCAAATAGGTTAAAAGATGAAATTGTTAGAGAGGAAGATAGTGCTGAAAAACTAAAAGGAACCTCAACAGATTTAGCAACTCAGATAAATGAGAGTAAGGATGCTGTATTAGAGCTAGAGAAAGAGATTATAGATCAGGTAAAACTTAGAACCAAGTCAGAGCTTGATGCTGAGTCTATTGAGCAGTCTCTTAAAAATCTGGAAGAGAAGAAAAAAATGATTTTAGAAGAAGTAACCAATCTCGAATCTACAATTG